>NZ_JBYNAH010000166.1:0-826 GCF_059781815.1 Salipiger sp.
ATGGCGCCGCCGCGGCGCCCGCCGCGCCTGGGGCCGCCCCGGTTGCCGCGGCGCCTGCGGTCGACGGTGCGATCCGCAACCGAGCCGATGTCGAGAATTCCCTCGACCGGATTGTCGAATTTTACGAGCGCACCGAGCCCTCCTCTCCGATCCCGCATCTCGCGCGGCGGATGCGGCGCATGGTGGCAATGGATTTTTTGGAACTGATGGAAGAGATCGCGCCCTCGGGACTGAAGGAGTTCCGCAACATCGCCGGGGTCGACGACAAGAAGAAATAGGGACACAGGAAAGGTATTCGGATGGCCGACAGCAAGCAGAAAGTCATTGAACGAAACCGGGCCCCCCGGGTTCAGATCGCCTATGACGTGGAGCATTACGGCAGCCCCACAACGATTGAACTGCCCTTCGTGATGGGCGTGATGGCAGACCTCTCCGGCGCCTCCGAGACCCCCGAGGCGAAGAAGCCGATCGGCGACCGCAACTTCGTCGAGACCGATGCGGGACGTTTCAACAAGTTCATGGAGGCGCTGGCGCCGCGGGTGAAGGCCCGGGTCAAGAACACCCTGCCGGCGGCCGAGGGCGAGGAGGCGGACGAGGAGATGTTCGTCGATCTCAGCTTCAAGAGCATGAGCGATTTCGCCCCCGACAAGGTGGCCGAGCAGGTGCCGGCGCTGAACGAGCTGCTGGGCATGCGCCGCAAGCTCGAGGAGCTGCTCAGCTACATGGATGGCAAGGTCGATGCCGAGAAGCGCATCGCCCAGCTTCTCAACAACGAGCCGCTGCTGGCGCAGGCCGCCGAGCAGGCGATGGCCGCCCAGTCGGACAG
>NZ_JBYNAH010000166.1:836-12045 GCF_059781815.1 Salipiger sp.
GTCGGACAGCAAGGAGGACTGACGCATGGCTGAAGAACAGAAGACAGAGTCCGCCGGCGCCGCCGAAGCCGAAGCGCTCGACCTCGGCGAATTCTCCTCGCTGCTCGAGAAGGATTTCCGCGTCAAGGACGCCGAGAGCGACAAGCTGCAGTCGCTGGTCGCCAACCTCGCCGTGGCGGCAAAGGAGAAGTCGGGCACCGCGACGATCTCGGGCAACGCGGTGAAGTCGATCAAGTCGCTGATCGCGGGCATCGACCAGATGCTGTCGAAGCAGATGAACGAGATCCTGCACGCCCCCGAGGTGCGCGAGATCGAGGGCACCTGGCGCGGGCTGCACTACCTCGTGAACAACACCGAGACGGATCAGAAGCTGAAGATCCGGGTGATGAACATGAAGAAGGACGAGCTGGCCGATCACCTCGAGGATTACGAGGGCCAGATGTGGGACCAGTCCGCGGTGTTCAAGAAGATCTACTCGGACGAATACTCGATGTTCGGCGGCGAGCCCTTCGGCGCCATCGTCGGCGCCTACGAGTTCAGCCACAAGCCCAAGGACGTGGGCATGCTGCGCAACCTCAGCGGCATCTGTGCCTCGGCCCACGCGCCGTTCATCGCCGCCGCCGCGCCGCAGCTCTTTCGCATGGAAAGCTGGCAGGAGCTGCCCAACCCGCAGGATCTCGAGCAGATCGTCTCGAGCCCGGAATATGCCAGCTGGCAGTCGCTGCGCGAATCCGAGGATGCGCGCTATATCGGCCTGACCATGCCGAGGGTGCTGGGGCGTCTGCCCTACGGCGCCGAGACGGTGCCGGTGAAGGGCTTCGACTTCGAGGAAGAGCTCGACGGTCAGCACGACCATTACGTCTGGATGAACGCGGCCTTCGCCATGGGCGTGAACATCAACCGCAGCCACAAGATTTCGGGCTGGGGGACGCAGATCCGGGGCGTGGAATCCGGCGGCACGGTGATGAACCTGCCGGTGCACACCTTCCCCACGGATGACGGCTCGGTGGCGATGAAATGCCCCACCGAGATCGCCATCGACGACCGGCGCGAGGCGGAACTCGCCAAGCTCGGCATGATGCCCATCCTGCACCGCAAGAACACCGACGTGGCGGCCTTCATCGGCGCCCACTCGCTGCAGGATGACGAAACGCGGGCCGGCCGGCTGGTCGACCCCGATGCGCAGGCGAACGAACGCCTGTCGGCGAACCTTCCGTATCTGTTTCCGGTCAGCCGGTTCGCCCATTACCTCAAAGCCATCGCGCGCGACAAAGTCGGAAGTTTCAAGGAACGCGCCGATATGCAGGTTTGGCTGGGAGAGTGGATTAACCGCTATGTCCTCGCCAATCCGGCCATGGCCGACGACAAGGCCAAGGCCCGAAGACCGCTTGCTGCCGCTGAGGTGCAGGTGGACAGTGTCGAGGGACGTCCCGGGTATTACAACGCCCGCTTCTACCTTCGGCCGCATTACCAGCTGGAGGGGATCAATGCGAGCCTGAGGCTCGTCTCCGAGCTGCCCTCCGTCAAATCGTAGCACTGACTTTGAAGCAAATGGAGAGGTAGAATGGCATTTACCGGCTATCTGAAAATCCCGGATATCGACGGCGAGTCGCAGCGCGCCGAGCATGAGGAAGAGATCGACATCACCGACATCATGTGGTCGGTCGAGCAGGCCGCCACGGCGCAGACCGGCCGCGGCCGGGCGCGCTCGCGCGCCGAGGTGTCGTCGCTCTACTGCAAGAAGGTCTACGATGCCTCCTCGCCCTACATCGCGCTTGCCGCGATGCAGGCCAAGAGCTTCAAGGACGTGATCGTGACGGTGCGGCGGGACTCGGGCGATGCCCATCTCGACTACCTCACCATCACCATGACCAACACCATCATCTCGAAATACGAGATCGAGGGCAAAGGTCGGATCACCGACTCCGAAGGGGTCGAGAGAGAAGGTCAGGAGCTGCAGGAAGCCATCGGCTTCGCGTTCGAGAACATCAAGATCAAGTACATCGTCCAGGAGGAGGATCACTCCGCCGGTGACGAGCACGAGATCGAGTTCGACATCGCCATGGGGGCCTGAGGCTCGCCGATGAGCACCCCTGATGCCCGAAAGTAGCAAGTCGCAGGCTGTCTCCCGGCAGGAAGCTGTCCAGCCGTCCCTTTGGGACCGATTGGTCAATGACCTGCCGGGGCTTTCGGCCGAGGCCGACGCGCTGACCCGCGATCTCGCGGCGGCGCTGGGCTCGGTGGAAGAGGTCGGCGCGTTGCTCGAGGGCGGCCTGCGCGGCATCGAACGCCGCGACGGCCTCGACGACGAGACCCGCATCCTCGCGCGGCGTCTGTTCGGGCTGCGCGCCCGGCAGAAGATGCTCGAGGACAGCGGCATCGTGGTCACTGCGGATGTACTGCGCGAAGCGGTGCGCCGCGACATCGAGATATTGTTCAATACCGAGCGGCTGGAGGCGGACTTCTTGCTCACCGAGCGCGAAATGCTGGACCACGAGAGCCCCGGGGATCTCCTCGCGGAGTTTCCCGAGGTGCGGCGCAGCGTGCTCAATTACGGCGTGCCGTCCTTCTCGGGGCGCAACGGGCTCGATTTCGACCCCGACGCGCTCGGGCGCGAGCTGAAGCTGGTGATGAACACCTTCGAGCCCCGGCTCAAGCGCGACAGCGTCAAGGTCAAGGTCGAGCGCTCGGCCAAGGCCGGGCTGGTGATCCAGATCGAAGGCACGCTGCTGCTCTCGCCGGTGCCCGAGCGGCTGCGCCTGTCGACCACCATCGACCTCGACAACGGCAACGCCCGCACCACGCTGGAGGACCGCTGATGGATGCCGTCTTCCTCGATTATTACGAAGAAGAGCTTGGCCATATCCGCGGGCTGGCGCAGGAATTTGCCGCGCTGCATCCCAACGTGGCCCGGAACCTCGCGCTCGACGCGGTGCCGTGCCCGGATCCTTACGTCGAGCGGCTGCTCGAGGGCGTGGCTTTCCTTGCCGCGCGCACCCGGCTCAAGGTCGATGCCGAGGCCAGCCGCTACGTGCGCAACCTGCTCGACATGCTCTATCCCGACCTCGCAGGCCCGTCGCCGGCGATGTCGATGGCGCGCATGGGGCCGGGGCCGCAGGTCGAGCGCATGCTCGACGGCTACCGGATGAAGCGCGGCACCCGGCTGGTTTCGGGCCTGCGCGAGGGGCTGCAGACCCGCTGCACCTACACCACCGCGCAGGAGGTGCATCTCTGGCCGATCAAGCTCGGCGCGGTGCGCTACCTGCCCGATCGCGGGGCGCTGGCGCAGGCCGGGGTGAGCCAGGCGCTGACCCGCGAGGCCTCGGCCGGGCTGCTGATCGAGATCGAGCGGCAGGGGGCGGGGGCGCTCTCCGAGCTGTCGCTCGACCGGCTCGACCTCTATCTCGGCACCGGGGCGCGCGGCGGCGCGCTCTTCGATGCGGTGTTCGGCTTCGGGGCAGGGGCCGCGGCGCGGCCCGCCGACGGGCGCACGCCGTTCCGCGCCATCGGGGCGCCGCAGATGGTGGGCACCTCCGACGAGGAGGCCTTGCTGCCGCGGGTGCGGCCCTCGTTCGAGGGCTACCGGCTGCTGCGCGAGTATTTCCTGATGCCCGAGCGCTTCCATTACCTGCGCCTCGACGGGCTCGCCCCGGTGATCCGCGCCTGCGACAAGGGCAAGGCCGAGATCGTGGTGCTGCTGAGCCAGGAGCGCGGCGACCTGTCGAGCACCTCGGCGCAGGATCTGAGCCTCTTCGTGAGCCCGGTGGTCAACCTCTTCGAGCACGAGTGCAACCTTGTCGAGCTGCGCCGCAACCGCTCGGCCCATATCGTGCAGGCTGACCGAACCCGCCCCAAGGATTACGAAATCTACCGCCTGCTGCGGGTCGAGGATGCCGAGACCGACGGGCCGCAGGCGCGGGTCAAGCCGCTGTTCTCGACGGAGGTCAGCGCCGACAGCGGCTTCGTCTATTCCGCCGAGCGCCGCCCGCGCCTGCCCGACACCGAGGAGGTGCGCCGCGGCCAGACAAGGTCGAGCTATTCGGGCGACGATTTCTACGTCTCCATCGGCCGCCCGGCGGGCGGCGAGGCGACCAGGCCGCTGCGGCGGCTCGACGTGCGGGCGCTCTGCACCAACCGCGACCTGCCGATCCTCGACGACATGCCAAGGCTCACGCTCGAGACCGGCGATCCGGTGCAGGAGATCCGCCTGCTGCGCAACATGCGCCGGCCGCGCCCGTCGCTGCGCTCGAGCCTGCCGCACGGGGCCGGGGGCGAGGGCCAGCTCGATCACCTGACATGGCGCTGGATCACCCAACTCGGCCTCAACCACATCTCGCTGACCGAGAGCCGCGAGGGCGCCGAGCCCCTGCAGGCGCTGATCTCGCTCTATGCCGATCGCGGCGACCCCAGCCTGCGCCGCCACGGCGAAAGCGTCGAGGGCATCGAGGCGCGCTCGATCGTCGAGCGGCTGCAGCGCTCCGGGCCGATCTGCTTCGGACGCGGCACCGAGATCACCCTTCTGGTCAATGACCAGATGCTCTCGGGCGGCAGCGATCTGCTGCTCTCTGCGCTGTTGTCGCGGCTCTTTGCCCGCCACGCGGCGATCAATTCCTTCATCCGGACCCGCACGAAACTGACCCATCAGCAGACGGAGGTGACATGGCCGATGACGCCGGGCACACGCGCGCTGATCTGAGCGCCGCGCCCCCCTCGGCGGAAGAGATCGCCGAGATGGATTTCTTCGAGCTGCTGCGCCAGCTCGAAACCGAGGAGCGCCGCTTTGGCCGCTCGGGCGATGCCGCGCGCGAACCGGCGCGGCTCGGACAGTCGGCGCGGATGAGCTTTGCCACCTCCGATCTCGCGGCTTTCAGCCCGGCCCGGGGCACGCGCCCGGCGCAGGTCACCGTGAACGTGCTGGGGCTGATCGGGCCCGAGGGGCCGATGCCGCTGCACATGACGCGCTGGATCCTGCAGCGCCTGTCGAACCGCTGGTTCTCGGGCGAGAGCGAGGGCGTCACTGCCGACACCTCCTTTCTGGAGTTTGCCAACCTGCTGCAGCACCGGATGATGGCGCTCTACTGGCGCGCCTGGGCCGACACCCGGCCCGAGATCCACATCGCCCATGGCGATGGCGAGCGCATCACCGCGATGCTGCGGGCCATGGCGGGGATCGGGCTTCCCGGCGAGATGACCGGCGACAGGCGGCTCGACGGCTCCAAGCTGCACCACGCCACCTCGCTGGCGCAGGAGGTGCGCAGCCCGGAGCGGCTGGCGCGCTTCCTCGAGACGGTGCTCGAGATGCCGGTGAGCATCGACGAGTTCTCCGGCCACTGGATCGAGATCCCCGCGCCCCTGCAGACCCGGGTGGGGCGGCAATATTGCGGCCTCGGCACCGGCGCGGTGGTGGGGGCGCGCAGCTATGACCGGCAATCGCGCGCCGAGATCCGGCTCGGGCCGCTGACGCTGGCGCAGTTCACCACCTTCCTCGACGATGCCGATGCCTGGGACCGGCTGCGCCACGCGGTGGTCTTTGCCATGGGGCGCGACATCGATTTCGGCCTGCGTCTCGTGCTGCGCGCCGACGAGGTGCCCGAGGCGCGCATCGGCATGGGCCGGCTGGGGCAGACGCTCTGGCTCGACCCGGTCGCGGGGCGCGACGGCGACGAGCTCTGCTTCGGCAGCATCACCGAGACCGCGGGCACCGCGGCGGGAGGGGCGTCATGAGCCTGAGGCTGGTGATCGAGGCCGCGCCGCGGCCGCAGGCGGTGACCGAGATGGTGTTCGAGGGCGGGCGGCTCAGCATCGGGCGCAGCGACGATGCCGACTGGCAGCTCGACGATCCCGAGATGTTCGTCTCGCGCCGTCATTGCATCCTGTCCGACGAGGACGGGCGGGTCATGGTCACCGATGCCTCCTCGGGCGGGCTTTTCATCGACAACGCCGCCAACCCGGTGGGGGCTGGCAACGCGGTGCCGCTGGAGCCGGGGATGCGGCTGCGGCTCGGCGATTTCACCCTGCGCGTGGAGAATGCCAGCGCCAGCCCTCCGCTGTCCGGCGGGGGCACCGTGGCGCCGGCGCGGGTGCAGTCCGGCGGCTTCGATTTTGGCCCACCAGAGGAGGTCGCGCCGCCCCCCGAGCGCCCGGCCTCGCTGCCCGATCCTTTCGGGCTGCGCCGCGACGGCGGCGAGGCGCTGAGCTGGGAGAAGGAAGAGCCCAAGCCGCCGCGTCCGCTGGATCAGGCCGACCCGTTCGAGCTCGACCTGCGCGGCGCGCCGTCGCAGAGCGCACCGCGTCGCGAGGAGCCACGCCGCGAGGAAGAGCCCTCGCGCCAGCGCGAGCGGCCCGGGCGGGGCTATTTCTTCGACGAGGATGCCACCGCCGTGCGTGGCCCCGAACCCGAGCCCGAGCCCGCCCCGCAAGAGGCGGCGCCGCGCCGTTCGGATCTCTTCGCCGATCTCTCGGCGGGGCTGGCGCCTCCGGTGGCGCAGGTCGAGGAGCCCGGGGAGCCGGACGAGGACGAGTCTCCGATCCTGTCGGCGGATTTCTCCTTCGGCCCGCCGCCGACGCCGGTGCAGGAGAGCACGCCTGAAATCGCGCCCGCGCCCGAACCCGAACCGGCCCCGGAGCCAGAACCAGAACCGCCGGTCGCCGCCGTCGCGCAACCGGTGGCCCGCGCGCCGGAGCCTCCGACGCCTCAGCCTGAACCCGCAGCGCCCCCGGTCGCCGCCGAGCCACCTGCAGCGCCCCCGGTCGGCGCGCCACCCGCGACAGCCGGGCAGGGCGACCGCCTCGAGGCGCTGTTCCGGGGCATGGGGCTCGACCCCGCGGGCCGCGAAAACTGGAGCGACGAGGAGATCGAGCGCATCGGCAAATCCATGCGGGCCATGGTCGAGGGCGTCATGCTGCTGCTGCGGACCCGCGCCAAGGAGCGCCAGAAGGTCCGCGTGGCGCAGACCATCATCGCAAGCCAGGACGTCAACCCGCTGAAATTTCTCGCGACATCCGAGGAGGCGCTCGAGGCGCTGATCCGCCCGCGCGGACGCGGCTACCTCGCCCCCGAGCCGGCGCTGGCCGAGGCCTTCCGCGATCTCACCGACCATCAGGTGCGCACCTGGTCGGCGCTGCAGACCGCGCTGCGCCGCATGGTCGACAAGTTCGATCCCACCGAGATCTCGCGCGAGATGGAGGATGTCGGACGGCTCGAGAGCCTGATCGCGGGCGGCCGCAGCGCCAAGCTGTGGCAGCTCTATGAAGAACGCTATCGCGAGATCGCGCGCTCGGCCGAGGAGCAGTTCCTCGGCGAGGTCGGGGCGGATTTCCGCGATGCCTATGAAAACCAGAGGAGGGACTGACATGCTGATCCATCGCCGCAATTTCCTGATCATCGGCGGCTGCGGGCTGGCGCTCGCGGGCTGCATGGAAAAGGCCGCACCGGTGATGACCGTTCGCGTCACCGGCGCGCCCGGGATGAACCCCGGCCCCGACGGCGCCGACCGTCCGGTCACCGTGAGCGTGCTGCAGCTCTCGGGCTCAAGCGCCTTTGACGCAGCCGATGTCTTCGCGCTGCAGGACCCGGCCTCGGCGCTGGGCGGCGAGCTGATCAAGTCCGACCAGATCGTGCTCGCGCCAGGGGGCAGTGCCACCCGCGCCATCACGCTGCAGACCGGCGTCACCACCATCGGCGTCACCGCCGGCTTCCGCGACCCGGCGGGCAAGATCGTGCGCCGCAAGATCGCCGCGCCCGCGGCGGATACCGCGGTGATGATCTCGGTCGGCAGCGGCGGCCTGAGCGTGACCACCGCCTGAACGAAAGGACCCGCATGGCAAACAGGAACAAGGTCGTCTGGTCCGAGGGGCTTTTCCTTCGGACCCAGCACCTGCAGCAGCAGGACCGGCACGCGGCGTGGCAGCTGTGGCAGGCGCTCGAGGCGATGCCGCTGCAGAGCTTCGGCTTCACCAAGCTCGAACTGGACCCGGTGGCGCTGGAGACCGGGCAGATCGCCATTGCCGAAGCGCAGGGCGTGATGCCGGACGGCACGTTCTTCTCGATCCCGCACGACACCGCCGAGATCGAGCCGGTGGGCGTGGTCTCGCAATCCGGGGCGGGGCTGGTGCATCTTGCGGTGCCGGCGGTGGCCACGGATGCGCCGCAGATCGATCCGGCCCACGCGCCGGCTTCGGGCACGCGCTATCGCGGCCGCATGGTGACGGTGCGCGACGAGATCCGCGACGGCTCGGATCCGGTCGAGCTCGAGGTGGCGCAGCTTGCGCCCAAGCTCTTGCTGCCCGAGGACGAGACCCGCGGCTATGCCACGCTGCCCATCGCCCGGCTCGAGGGGCTGAGCGCGGATGGCTCGGTGCTGCTCGACGCGGGTTTCCTGCCGCCGGCGCTGAACACCGGGGCGGTGCCCTGGTACGGGCGCCTGCTCAAGGAACTGGTGACCGGCATCGACCGGGTGGCCGATGCCCATGGCGGCATGGTGCTGGGCGGCACCGGCGCCTCGATGGAGAACCTGCTGATCCTCGAGGCGGCCAACAGCGCGCGGCAGCGGCTGGCGCACATGCTGGCGCAGGACAATTTCCACCCCTCCGAGCTTTACATGGAGCTCGCCGCCATCGCCGGGCGGCTGGCGACCTACGGCGCCTCGGCGCGGCGGCTGGGCGAGATGCCGCCCTACGATCACACCGATCCGCAGCCGGGCTTCGGTGAGCTGGCCGACACGCTGCGCTCGCTGGTGCTGTCGCTGCGCCATGTCGAGCCCAAAAGCCGCGCGCTGCGGGTGACGCGGCATTCCGAGAACATCTGGACCGTGCGCATCGACAATCCCGAGATCATCCGCACCAGCCGCATCGTGCTGCGGGTCGGCGGCGATCTGTCGGAGGCACTACTGCGCAAGATGTTCGTCGATCAGGCCACGGTGGGCGCGGCCGATGATTTCGACGCGCTGTGGAAGTCGCGCCTGACCGGCATCCCGCTCAAGCCGCTCGGCTCGCAGCCGCGCGAGATCCCCTATGATGGCGAGCGGCTCTGCCTCGAGCTCGACCGCAGTTCGACCCACTGGGCCTCTCTGGCCGAGGCGCCGGGCTTCGTGGTGGGGGTGGCGGGCAAGCTGGAGCGCGAGCCCGAGATTGATTGCTATGCGGTGAGCCGGTGAGATGAGTGACGAAGATCCATTCGGGCTTGAGAACGACGCCGGACGCACCCGCATCCGGCCGCGCCCTGCCGCGCGCCAGCCCCAGAGCGCGCCGCAATACGACCCAGTGGTCATGCCCGAGGGTGGCGGATCGGTTCGGCTGCGCGGCGGCCGGGCGAGCGCCAACCCGCTGGTCAATTCCTACGCCGCGCTGCTGGGCTTTGCGCCCGAGCTCGAACGCGCGGTGCCGCCCGAGAACCCGGATCTGCTGCGCGTGCGCCTGCACGAGAACCTCACCTATGCGCGCGATGCCGCGGTGACCGCAGGCGTCACGCTGACCCGCGCCGATCAGGGCGCGTGGTTCGTGGCGGCGCTGCTCGACGACATCGCGCTCAACACGCCGTGGGGCGGGGCGAGCGGCTGGCCGCGCCATCCGCTGGTGGTGCAGATGTATGGCGATATCGACGCGGGCGAGCGCTTCTTCGAGCTGGCAGAGGGGCTGGTGCGCTACCCCGAGCGCGACCCGGAGCTGCTCGAACTGGTGTTCCTCTGCCTGTCGCTGGGCTTTCGAGGCAAGCACCGGCTCGATCCCGGCGCGGGCGAGGCGGCGCTGGGGCAGCTGCGCGGCCAGATGGCCCGCATCCTGCGCGACCGCGACAGCGAGGACGCGCCGCTCTCGCCGCATTGGCAGGGGGTCAAGGCCGAGGACGAGGATCGCGGCTTCATCGTGCCGCTCTGGTCGATCGGGCTGATCGCGGTGGCGCTTGTCGTGGGCATCTACGTGGCGCTGGGCATGAGCCTGTCGAAGCGCGGCGAACAGCTGTTCTCGGTGGCAGGGCTGCTTCCGCCGACCGAGCGGGCCGAGATCTTCCGCCCGGTGATCGAGACCGTGGAGAGCCCGCAATTCACCGCCGACCCGGTGGTGATGGAGCTGCTGCCGCTCTTTGCAGAGGCCGCGCCGTCCAACAGCGCTAAGGCGCTGACCGGGCGCGAGGACGTGTCGCTTGCGGTGGTGGTGATCCAGGCGACCCAGCCCGAGGTGTTCCGCTCGGCCAAGGCCGACATCAACGAGATCTACAGCCCGTTGGTGGGCTCCATCGCGCAGGTCATCAAGGACAATATCGAGTTCATCGGCGCGGTGCGGGTGGTCGGCCATACCGACAGCATCCCGGTGCAGACCTCGAACCCGTTCCGATCCAATCAGGGGCTGAGCGAGGCGCGGGCCAAGACCATCGCCGACATGCTGCGCGCGCAGGGCGTTCCGGCCGAGCTGGTAAGCTCCGAAGGCCGCGCCGCCGAGGATCCGATCGCCGACAACGGCACCCGCGACGGGCGCGCGCGCAACCGCCGCGTCGAAGTCATCCTGCAAAAGAAGGTGTGAGCGGATGGGAGTGCTCAAGGCGATCTTCCGGTTCCTGTTTTCCCGCTTCCTGTGGACCCTGATCGGCATCGCGGTGCTCTGCACGCTCATCTGGTTCTACGGGCCGCTGGTCAGCATCGGCTCGGCACAGCCGCTCGCCGGGGAACTGGTGCGGGTCATCGTGATCGGGGTGATCCTGATCCTGTGGCTGCTGTCGATGCTGATCCGCCAGATCCGCGCCGCCAAGGCCAACCGCGCCTTCGTGTCCGAGCTTGCCGCGCCGCCGCCTGAATCCGCGATGGCCCCGGGCGAGGAGAACCTCGCCGAGGTCAGCGCCAAGTTTCATGGCGTGCTCGAGCAGATGAAGCGCTCCAAGCTTGGCGGGCGCAAGTTCCTGCGCGACATGCCGTGGTACGTGTTCATCGGCCCGCCGGGCACCGGCAAGACCACGGCGCTCCGCCAGTCGGGGCTGCATTTCCCCATCGACCTATCGGACGATCTCAAGGGCATCGGCGGCACCCGCAACTGCGACTGGTTCTTCACCGAGGATGCCGTGCTCCGAGCACAGTTTTTCAAGAAGCTGCCGAATTTCCCGCTCCGCCGCCCTGTCGGCGATCGTCACCGGACTGTCGTCGGACTTGTCCTCAACAGCCACACCACTCCGAAAGTGGGGACGGATGACCGCGCCGCTGGCGTCAGCAAGTTGATTGGCAAT
>NZ_JBYNAH010000167.1:0-11996 GCF_059781815.1 Salipiger sp.
GATGTGCCTGTCGTAAAGCCAGTCATAGCCGCGGCGCGCCTCGCGCTCGGCTGCCGGCAGCGCTGCGCGACGGGCCTCCAGCTCGTCCTCGGCGACCAAGAGTTCCAGCTTCCGGTTCTCCACGCTCATGCGGATGCGGTCGCCGGTGCGGACCAGCCCGATGGCGCCGCCCGAGGCGGCATCCGGTGAGACGTGCAGCACGATGGTGCCATAGGCGGTGCCGCTCATCCGCGCATCCGAGATCCGCACCATGTCGGAGACCCCCTGCCGCGCCAGCTTCTTCGGGATCGGCAGATAGCCCGCCTCGGGCATCGCCGCCTTGCTGGTGGGGCCGGCGTTCTGCAGGAGCAGGATGTCGTCAGCAGTGACGTCGAGATCGGGATCGTCGATGCGCGCCGCCAGATCCTCGAGCGAGGAGAACACCACGGCGCGGGCCTCGGTCTCGAAGAGGCTGGGATCCGCCGCCGAGCGCTTCAGGATCGCGCCCTTGGGCGCGAGGTTGCCATAGAGCGCCACCAGCCCGCCCGTCTTGCGCACCGGGTCCGAGGCGGGCGCGATCACGGTGCGGTCGACCCAGTCATCCGCCGCCCGGATGCGGTCGCCGATGGTCTCGCCGGTCACGGTGGGCACGTCTAGATGCAGGATGTCGCGCAGCTCGCGCATCACCGCAGGAATGCCCCCCGCGTAGTGCAGATCCTCCATGTAGAACTGCCCGGTCGGCTTGAGGTCGACCAGGACCGGCGTGCGGTCCGAAATCTCGTTGAGCTTGCGAAGATCGAGGTTCAGCCCCACCCGCCCGGCGATGGCGGCGAGATGCAGCACCGCGTTGGTCGAGCCGCCAAGCGCCAGCAGGACCGTCACCGCGTTCTCGAGCGCCTCTTGCGTCAGGATGCTGCGCGGGCGGCGCTCGGACCCGATCAGCTCGACCGCCAGCCGACCGGTTTCCTCGGCCATGCGCAGGCGGTCGGCGCTGACCGCCGGGATCGCGGCACCATAGGCCGGCATCATGCCCATCGCCTCGGTCAGGCTCGCCATGGTCGAGGCGGTGCCCATCACCGCGCAGGTGCCGGCGGTCGAGGCGAGCTTGCGCTCGACGGTGTCGATCTCCTCCTGCTCGATCTGGCCCGAGCGGAACTGCTGCCAGAAGCGGCGGCAGTCGGTGCAGGCCCCCAGCCGGTGCTCCTTGTGGCGCCCGGTCGACATCGGCCCGGCCACCAGCTGCACCGCCGGAAGGTTGGCCGACATCGCCCCCATGAGCTGCGCCGGAACGGTCTTGTCGCAGCCGCCCAGCAGCACGACGCTGTCCATCGGCTGCGCGCGCACCATCTCCTCGACATCCATCGACATCAGGTTGCGGAACTTCAGCGAGGTCGGCGACACGAAGACCTCGCCGAGCGAGATCGTCGGGAACTCGATGGGCAGCGCGCCGGCGGCCAGCACGCCCCGCTTCACCGCCTCGATCATCTCGGGGAAGTGGCGGTGGCAGTTGTTGAAGCCCGAGCCCGACTGCGCGATGCCGACGATCGGCCGGTCGAGCATCTCGCGGCTGTAGCCCATCGAGCTCGCGAACGAGCGGCGGAGATATTTCGAGAAGGCCGCGTCGCCGTAATTGGTCAGTCCGCGCGCGATCCCCTGCGCCTTGTCCTTGGTCATCTGCCTCTCCTGCTCAACTGTAGCGGTATTTCACGTATTTCGGTTCGAGGTATTCGAGGATGCCGAGCTGGCCGCCCTCGCGCCCCATCCCGCTGTCCTTGATGCCTCCGAAGGGCACCTCCGCCGCGGCGAGCAGCATGTCATTGACCCCGACCATGCCGGTCTCGAGCGCCGCCGCCGCGCGGTTCGCCGTGGCCAGCGAGCCCGAGAACACGTAGGAGGCCAGCCCGAAGGGCACGTCGTTCGCCCGCGCCATGACCTCGTCGAAGTCGCGGAAGGTGGAGATCGGCGCCACCGGGCCGAAGGGCTCCTCGGTCATGATGCGGGCATCCTCGGGAACGCGCCCCAGCACCGTCGGCTCGATGTAGAAGCCGCGATTGTGCGCCTTGGGCACGCCGCCGCCCGCCAGCAGCTCGGCGCCGCGATCCTGCGCGTCGGCGATCAGTTCGAGCACGCGGTCGCGGCCCCGAGCGTTGGCCATCGGCCCGAAATCGACCCCGTCGTCGAGCCCGCGCCCGATGCGTGCCGCCTTCGCGACCCGCGCCATCGCCGCCGAGAACGGCGCGTAGATATCCTCGTGCACGTAGAAGCGGCTGGGAGAGATGCAGACCTGCCCGGCGTTGCGGAACTTGGTCCTCGCGCAGATCTCGCCGACCGCGTCGGGATCGGCATCGGGGAATACCAGCACCGGCGCGTGGCCACCCAGCTCCATCGACACCTTCTTTAGCCCGCGCGCGCTCTGCTCGGCCAGCAGCCGCCCCACCGGCACCGATCCGGTGAGCGAGACCTTGCGGATCACCGGCGAGGCAATGAGGTGGGCCGAGATCTCGGCCGGATCGCCGGTCACCACGTTGAGCACGCCCGCGGGCAGCCCGGCCTCGGCGGCGCAGCCGGCGATGTGGAACATCGACGAGGGCGCCTCCTCGGAGGGCTTGATGACGATCGGGCAGCCGGCGGCCAGCGCCGCGGCGACCTTGCGCGCCGGCAGCAGCGCCGGGAAGTTCCACGCGGTGAAGGCGGCGACCGGCCCGACCGGCTCGTAGCGCACGTCGAGCGTCACGCCGGCCTCGCGACCGGCCAGCGTATGGCCCCAGATCCGGCGTGCCTCGTCGGCATACCAGTCGAACTGGTCGACCGCGGCCTGCCACTCGCCCTTTGCCTCGGCCAGCGGCTTGCCGGTCTCCTCGCTCATGTCCCGCGCCGCCTGCTCGGCCCGCGCCGCCATGCGGCGGGCGGTGTCGCGCAGGATCGCGCTGCGGGTCCAGGCGGGGGTGGCGCGCCATTCCGGCGCGCTGCGGGCGAGCGCGGCGAGCGCCCGGTCGAGATCCTCGGTCCCGGCGCGCGGGATGCGGCCGATGCAGTCCTCGGTGGCGGGGTCGATCACGTCGAGCTCGGCGCCGGCGACGGCCGGCTGCCAGTCGCCACCGATGAAGAGGCCATACCTGTCGTATAGGGTCATGAGAATTCCCTTGATCTGGAGTGTTTCAGGCGGAGACGGCGCGCTCAGAGGTGCTCAACCGCCGCCTTGCTGATCGGGCGATCGCTCTGCGGGCTGCGCAGTGGCTTGCCGCGGAAGAGCACGCAGACCGCCTCCAGCAGCGCCGCGGCGCTGTAGAGCGCCATCACCGCGCCGGCGACGGGGATCGCGCCGTAATAGTAGATCATGTCGATCTGCATGAAGGCGGTGACCTCGCGGTTCATCACCGTGAAGTTGCCCCCGACCCAGAGCAGCATGACCGCGAAGGCCAGCATGATGATCTGGATCGCCACCTCGGCGGGGCGGCCCAGCTTCGGAAGCGCGGCGGTCACCACGTCGACCCGGTAGAGCGCGCCCTCGCGCCAGAGCGCCACGGCGCCAAGGAGGATCAGCCAGACCGTCGCCAGTTCGACGATCTCGTCATAGGCGGCGAAGGGGATCTCGACGGTGCGGGCGATGACCCGCGCCAGCAGCAGTGCAAAGAGCACGACAAGGCAGAGGATCACGCCGAACTTGGTCACCCGTGCGACGCAGCTGTCGAGGAACGAGAGGGTTTTCTTGAGGATATCCATGATCAGAACCCGAAGAGCGTGGGCACCCACATCACGATGCCCGGAAAGAAGGTGATGAGAAGCAACACGACGATCAGCCCGACGAGGTAGATCCAGACCTCGCGGATGATCTCGAGCAGGTCGACATTGGCCACCTGCGAGACGGTGTAGAGGCAGAGCCCCACCGGTGGGGTGATCAGGCCGATCATCAGGTTGAGCACCACGACGACGCCAAAATGCACCGGGTCGATGCCCATCTGCGTGGTCAGCGGCAGCAGCATCGGCATGCAGATGACCATGACCGCGATGCCCTCGATGAACATGCCCAGCACCAGCAGGATCACGTTGATCAGGATCAGGATCACCCAGGGCTGGTCGCTCAGGCCAAGCAGCCCCTCGACGACGGCGTTGGGCACCTGCTGCTGCACCAGCACCCACGAGAACGGCGCGGCGGCGGCCATGATGAACAGCACCTGCACCGCCTGCCGGCCGGTGACCCAGAGCACCTCGGGCAGGTCCGAGACCTTGAGCTCGCGATAGACGAAGATGCCGATGAAGGCGGCATAGGCGGCGGCGAGCACGGCGGCCTCGGTCGGTGTGACGATCCCCATCAGCAGGCCGCCAACCACGAAGATCGGCATCGCCAGCGCCGGGATGGCACCTGCCACGGTGCGCACGCTCTCGCGCAGGTCGGGGCGTTCGGTCAGCACCGGCAGCCCCTTCGAGCGCGCGGTGAGCGCGATGATGATCATCATCGAGAGCCCCATCAGCAGGCCCGGCAGGATGCCCGCGAGGAACAGCGCACCCACCGAGACATTGGCGAGGCTGCCATAGATCACGAAGGGAATGCTGGGCGGCACCACCGGGCCGATCGTCGAGGAGGCGGCGGTGATCGCGGCGGCGTAGCCCGGCTTGTAGCCGGCATCGCTCATCGCCTTGACCTCGACCACCCCGAGCCCGGCGCTGTCGGCCACCGCCGAGCCGGACATGCCCGAGAACAGCATCGAGCCCACCACGTTGACATGACCGAGCCCGCCGCGCACCCGGCCGACGAAGACCTGCGCGGTGTGGAAGATCCGGTGCGTCATGCCGCCGGTGTTCATGAGGTTGCCGGCCAGGATGAAAAACGGGATCGCGAGTAGCGAAAACGAATTCATGCCGGAATAGAAGCGCTGGATGAAGATCACCAGAAGGTCCGGCCCCGCGGCCCACCACATGGTGCCGGCGGCCAGCATGGCGAGGGCCACTGCGATGGGCAGACCGACGAGGATCAGCATCACCAGCGATGACATGATGACGAAGACGGGCATCTGGGCTCTTTCTGTCTGGCGTGAACGGATCCCCGGCGACCACGCAGGCCGCCGGGAAAGATGGCGCCGGTCCCGGATCAGGCGACGCGCGCAGCGTCGACGAAGCCCATCCAGGTCTCCCAGGTCTCGTTGCCGATGCGTTCGCGCATCGCGGCCCAGGCCGGATCCATCATGGCACGGAACGGGGCGGGATCGGGATTGGTGATCTGCACGCCCTCGGCCTCCATCTTCTTGAGCATCTCCTCTTCGCCGGTCTTGACCTGCTGCTGGCACCACTCGCCTGCGGTCTTGGCCTCTTCGCTGACGATGGCCTGCAGCTCGGGCGAGAGCTTCTTCCAGAGCCGCGGCGAGCTCACCAGCATGAAGGAGGTGTAGATGTGCCGGGTGGTCGCGATATGCGACTGCACCTCGTAGAACTTGTTGGCGAAATCCACCGCGACCGGGTTGTCCTGCCCGTCCACCACGCCGCTCGAGAGCGCGAGGTAAAGCTCGTTGAAGGCGATGGTCTGGGTGTTGGCGCCAAGCGCGTCGAAGGTCGCCTTGATCGACAGCTCCGGCGGCACCCGCAGCTTGAGCCCGGCCACGTCCTCGGGGGTGTTGACGGGGCGGCGGCTGTTCGACAGCGCGCGGAAGCCATACTCGAAATTCGCCACCCAGTTCAGCTTGTTGCGGGCGAAGAAATCCATCAGCCACTGCTGCGCGGTGCCGCCCAGCACGCGGTGCACATGCTCGTAATTGTCGAACTGGTAGGGGATCTGGATCACGTTCGCGGTGGGATCCTGGCTCTCGATGTTGGGCGGGTTGAACATCACGAAGTCCAGCGCGCCGAGCTGCGCCTGCTTCACCATGTCCGGCGGCGAGCCGAGGGCTGCGTTGGGGAACACGCTGATCTCGACCTCGCCGTCGGTGCGGGCGCTGATCTTCTCGGCCATCTGGTTCACCGCCTGGTAGGCCGGATGGGTCTCGCCAAGCTGGTGGCCGAGCTTGAAGCTCATGCCGGCGCGCGCCTTCAGCGGCACAAAGCCCATGCCGGTGGCCAGCGCGGCAGTGCCGGCGCCCTGCATGAAGGTTCTGCGGTTCAGGTTCAGTTTGGACATTGTCGTCTCCTCCCTTGTTGGGTCGAGGCACCGGCACGGCCCGGTCGCCTCCTCGTTGTCCCCTCCGGCGCGTCCTCCCGGGCCGAAGGGGCAGATCTCAGGCCACCGGCTGCGCGCCGAGCGCCGCCTCGCAGAGCCGGCGGATGTCGGACAGGCCGTCCGTCAGCACCTGCGCGCCGGGGCGGGTGTCGCCCGCGAACCAGTGGCTTTCATGTTCGATCGAGACCGGGCCGTCATAGCCGCTCTCGAACAGCGCGCCCATCATCGCGGGCAGGTCGATCTCGCCCTGCCCGATGGGAACGAAGCGGAAATCCTCGGGTGTGCCGGTGACATCCTTGAGGTGCATGTGCACCGTGTGCGGCGCCAGCCTGCGGGCGGACTCCGTCACGTCGTCGCCCATCGGCTTCAGGTGCGAGGGGTCGAAATTGATCTTGAGACCCGGCGCCGCCTCGATCGCGGCAAGCGCTCCGGCGGCGGTGCCGATCTCGCGCCCCACGATGGGTTCGAGCGCGAAGGTCAGCCCCCTGGCCTGCGCCGCGTCGACGCCGCGGGCAAGAGCCCCGTAAAGCGCCGACAGCTCGGTCTCCTCGCCGGGGATGACGTGCACCACGTCGATCCCGAGATCGACGGCGCGCGCCATCATCGCATGGGTCCAGAGCTGCGCCGCATCGCGCCGGTCGGCATCCCTGGAGCCGAAATCTCGGTGGTGGATGCAAAGCGCGGAGTACGGCCCCATCCCCGCCAGTTGCGAGATCACCGAGGCCGGTGTCTCGATGCCCAGATGGGCCTCGCCCCAGGGCAGCGTCTCGGCATTGAGCTCAGCCATGTCGAAGCCGTGGTCGCGGATCATCCGCACCGCCTCGGTCACCGGCATGTCGGCCAGGAACCCCGTGTGGAACGAGGTCTTGGGCATCTGGGTCACAGCTGTCACGGGCCATCCTCCTTGCGGTCTGGCTGGGGGTGTCGTGTCGGTTGTCTGCGGGGACGGAGCGCCCGGCGCTCCGCCCGTCCGGTCGCGACTCAGTCGAAGAGCTTCAGCGCCTCGGTGGTGATCTCGGTGTCACCGGTCCAGTGACCGCCCGAGCTGCCGATGGCGCCGGCGATCTGCCCGTCGATCACGATGGGCTGGCCGCCGCCGAAGGTCATCAGCCGGTGCACCACGCCCGGCGCGCCGATGCGCAGCGGCTCGTCGTCCTTCATGATCTCCTGCCATTTGTGGGTGGCGATATGCGACACCGCCGCGGTATAGGCCTTGTCGATGGCGATCTGTGCGGCGGCCGGGTTGGCCGCGTCCATCCGCGAGAAGGCGATCAGGAAGCCGCCGTCATCGACCACCGCGATGGCGACCGTCTTGCCGATCTTCTCGGCGTGCTCGAAGGCGCGCCGGATCAGTTCCTCGGCCGCCGCCTTGGTGACGACCGGCTTGCTGCGGCTCAGGGCCACGGGGCTCATGTCTTCGGGCATCTCAGGCACTCTTCTTCGCCGGAGCGGGCGCGTAGGTGTCGGCGGAGAACTCGATGCGCTCCTGCATCGCCGCCTTCATCAGCTGGCTCGAGGTCGCGGTGAGCGGCAGCTCGATACCAGCCTCGCGTCCGACCACGACCGAGTTGAACAGGTCCTTGTCGAACATCCGGTAGAGATCGTCGCTGCCGGCCAGCGGGTGGTTGTGCAGCAAGCGATCATAGTTGCCCCACATCTGCGCGACCCAGCTGTCGGCGGTGGTGTCAGTGGCGAAGTTCGCCAGCGTCTGCTCCTCGAGCCCAAGCGCGCGGGCCAGCCGCATGCTTTCGATCGCCGCCATCCAGTTGCCGAAGGTCATCATCTGGATCGCGAGCTTGGCGCCGGCCCCGGAGCCGCGCGGACCCATATGCTCGGTGCGGCGCGAGATCGCGTCGAAATAGTCGCGGTTGGCCTCGATATCCGCCGGATCGCCGCCGCACATGATGGCGAGATCGCCTTCGCGGGCGCGGAGATCGCCGCCCGAGACCTGCGCGTCGACCATCTTGATGCCGCGCGCGTCGGTCTCTTCGCCAAGCGCCTTGATGGTGTCTGGCATCACGGTCGAGTGCACGATCAGCGTGGTGCCGGGCTTGACGACATCAAGCAAGCCGCCCTCGCTGCGAAACAGCGCGTTGAGCTGTTTGTCGTTGACCACGGCGATGCCGATGGTGTCGCACTCGGCAGCAAGCTGCTCGTTGCTCTCGGCAAAGCGGGCACCGGCGCCCAGGCACTCGCTGGCCTGCTCCTTGCGCAGGTCACGCACCAGGACGTCGAGCCCTTCGCGCAGCAGCGACAGGACCATCGGCGTGCCGATGTTGCCGACGCCCACGAAACCTACGGTTCTCTTGGTCATTTCTTCCTCCTCTCGTGCGGGCATCAGGCCCGCAATTCGGTGTTTCCAGTTCCCGGCTGCACGCTCAGAGCGACTGCCGCACCCAGCGCGCCTGCACGTCCTCGACCCAGTTGCCGACGTTCCACGATCCCCAGCTGCCCATGCCGCCGCGCGGATCCTCGCCGCTGTAGACCGGCACGTGGAGAACGCTGAGACCGGCATGGGCGTGGCCCTTCGCGAGCGCCGCGCGAAGCCCTTCGGCGCTGCCGTCCACGGTGATCGGGAGCACCCCGCTCACCGCGCCGGCCATCGCCGCGTAATCCACCGCGACACCGTCATTGGTGCGGAAATCGCGGCCGTATTGAGCCAGTTGCAGACTGCTGATCGCGGCCATGCGGCGGTTGTCGAAGATCACCACCATGCCGCGCAGCTTGTGCTCGACCGCGTCGATCAGCACCTGCGGGTTCATCATGAACGAGCCGTCCCCGGTGAAGGCGATCACGTAGTCAGGCCGGTCGGCCAGCGCGGAGGCCAGGATGCCGCTCGAGGCAAAGCCCATGTAGCTGGCGCCGGTCTCGGTATAGGTCCGGCCCGAGCGGTCGTCCTCGACCACCTGGAAACCGTTGGCTTGCACGTCGCCGGCATCGAAGTACTTCACCGCACCGACCTCGCGGGCAAAGGCATCGACGATGCCGATCGCCGCGGGCTGGGCGAGCACGTCGCGTTTCCAGACCGTGTCCTGCACCGGCGGCAGCGCGAGGCGCTCGGCCTTGAAGGCCTGCCACTCGGCTTTCTTCGCGGCGCAGGCCTCGAGCCAGCCGGCCTTGCCGGCGGCGGCGCTGCGGGCCTCGAGCGCCGCGGTCAGCCGGCGCGCCACGGCACCGAGATCGCCGACCAGAGAGAGCGTGTCGTTGTAGTGCAGCGCGTCGGCCCAGTCGCCGTTGAGGTTCACCACCCGGCGCACCTTGGGGTAACCGGTTCCCGAGCAATCCGCTTGGCAGACCGCCCGGGACCCGGCCACGATCAGCAGCTCGGCCTCCTCCATCGCGTGGTTGCCGCTGATCGACCCCTTGGATCCACCCACATGCATGTTGAGCGGATCGTCGTCGGCAAGCACGCCGGTCGAGCCGGGAGAGAGCACGACCGGCGCGCCCGCCGCACGGGCCAGGGCCCGGATCTCGGCGTCGAAGCCACGGGTGCCCCCGCCCGCCTTGAGAACGACCTTGCCCGCAGCGGCGATCTGCTCGGCCGCGGCCTCGATCAGCGCGTCGCCCTCGGGCGAGAGCGGCACCGGCGCCGGGCGCGATGGCAGGGCGTCGAGGTTGAACACCGCCCGCGCCGGCTGCGTGTTGATCGGCAGATGGATGTAGAACGGCCCCGCCTTGACCGGGTCGAAGACCCGGCGCGTGCCGCGCCGCATCGCCTCGCGCAGCGCCTCGGGGGTGTGCAGGAAATAGCTCTCCCCCATCAGCGCCGTCATGCGGGCGTAAAGCTCCTGCTGCGGCTTGGGGATCTGCTGCATGTTATAGCCTTCGCCGAAGGTGGTCTCGTCGCCATAAACATGCCAGACGCCAACCCCGTTCGACGCCGCCGCGAGCGAACCCGCCATGGCCTGAAGCGCTCCCGGCCCGATCGAGGTCACCAGCGCCGGCGTCTCGCCGTACTGCCAGGCCAGCGCGGTCGCCGCGTGGGCCATCTCGACCTCGTTGCGGAAGTTGAAGGTTCGGGTCACCCCCTCGCCGTCATAAATCCTGAGCACC
Source organism: Salipiger sp. (assembly GCF_059781815.1). Taxonomy (NCBI): domain Bacteria; kingdom Pseudomonadati; phylum Pseudomonadota; class Alphaproteobacteria; order Rhodobacterales; family Roseobacteraceae; genus Salipiger; species Salipiger sp. The sequence continues at coordinate 10,181 of NZ_JBYNAH010000167.1, forward strand.
TCGCCCAGATCGGTCGAGCCATGGCCGAAGATCGCCAGGTACTTGCGCGTGCCCTGCTTGAGCAGCGCCAGCACCAGCGCCTCGGAGAGCGTCAGCTCCAGCGTCTCGGGCAGCATCTCCGCCGCACGGGCCTCGGCCAGACCGCCGGCGGCGGCGATCACCGCAGCGCGGGCGCGCATGCCCTGCGTGCCGGAACGGGTGACGTGCGAGGAAAACTCTTGAAGGTTCATGGGCTCAGGCCTCCGGACTGTCGGAAACGTTCAGGGAAAGCGTGCGACCGGCGGCCATCACCTCGTCACGGACGAGGGCAAGATGCTCGGGAGTGGCGCGGTTGATCGGGGTCGAGACGCTGATCGAGGCGATGATCCGGCCAGAGGTGTCGCGCACCGCGGCACCAAGGCAGACGACGTAGAGCTGGAACTCCTCGCGGTCCTCGGAATAGCCCCGCGCGCGGGTCTCTTCGAGCTCGGTGATCAGCGCATCCACATCGGTGCAGGTGTTGCCGGTGAACTTCTGCATGCCGTGCTCTGCGGTGATCCGGCGGATCTCGGTCTCGGGCAGTTCGCAGAGCAGGATCTTGCCCGTCGCGGTGGCGTGCATGGCGCGCGACTTACCGATCGAGCCGCTGTCGACGCGCAGGGCGTGGCGCGCCTCGCGCTTGACCAGCGTGATCATCTCGCCGCCCTCGAGCACCGCCAGATGCACCGCTTCCTCGGTCGTCTGGTTGAGCGTGTCGAGCACCGCCTTGGCGCGGCCCGGAAGCTCGGCCTTGACGTTCACCGCGTCGGCCAGAACCACCAGCTGCGAGCCCAGCATGTAGCGGCCGCGGGCGGTGCCGGGGCGCACGTAGTGGCGCGCCATCAGGGTCTTGATGATGTGGTGGCAGGTGGAGGCGTTGAGCGAAAGGGCCTCGCTGATCGTCGCAAGCGTGACCTCGCCGCGGTGGCGCGCCATCACCTCGAGAATGGCCAGCGCGCGATCCACCGACTGGATGGTCTTCTCGCCTTTCGGGTCTGTCTGAATGTCCATCGTCGTCTCCTCCGTGTCAGCATGCTTGGAGGAGCGCGCGCTCTAAGACAAAAGTTTTTTCATATTGCCGAGTCGATTTCACATTGTGAAAATTCCGGATGCGAAACTGGCGGTCGGGCCGAGATTTCGCGCATCCGACCGGTCCGATAAGCCTCAAGGGCAACACCGCTTGAGTCGGTGGCCGGGGCAGGCCTTGTTCAGTCGATGATCGGAGCGAGGCACCCTTGCCAAGAGAACGTTCATCGAGTCTTTGCCGGCGGACACCGAGCTTGGGAGGTTATCCGCCGCGGTACATCAAAGCAGGATCTGCAGTCGTCCATCGAGGGGTACATGAATGCGAAATCCGGCGGGGAGCCTCTTAGGTGTACACGACAAACCGCTAGAGCGCCCGCTCCAGATCTGACCTTTGGGATCAAGCCAGCCCTCGCCAAGTGCCTAAGAATGCGCAAACGATTGGATCAGCGACTGCGCGCCGCAAACATCCTCTACTACCGAGAAGCGGCGCGCTCCTAGCTTTTCTCGGGCGCCTAAACCAGCTGTATGTACTTCAAGAACGCGTAAGCGGCGATTATGTCCCGATTTGACCGCGTTTAGGAGTCCACACGTCTTCCTGTGAGCTTTAGATGCTGTCCTTGACCCGGTCCCAGGTGTTCACGAGGTGGCGGCGCATCGCATCGCCGAGGCGGGCACCGTCGCGTGCCTTCAGGGCGGCGACCATCTCTTCGTGATCGGTGAGCTGACCCCAGCGAGTGGTCCAGGTTAAATGCTAATGCATGGTCGGCCTTCG
>NZ_JBYNAH010000168.1:0-11976 GCF_059781815.1 Salipiger sp.
TGCAACCTGCCCCTTAGGAGGGGGCTGCTCTATCCAGTTGAGCCACGGGACCGCTTGCCTCCCATTATCGCCTGATGATCGCTTTGTCATCCACCTGCGCGAATTTTGCGCACCCGGCACACGCGCCTTGCCTGTCCCGGGAGAAACGATAACATCGCAGGCAGTTACTGCGTTTAGGAGGCCAGTTCCGTGGCAGATGATGATCCCCGCCCGCTCACCCTGAGAGATGTGTCCGAAGCCTCCGGCGTTTCCGAGATGACCGTCAGCCGCGTGCTGCGCAACCGTGGCGATGTCTCCGAGGCAACCCGCGCCAAGGTGCTCGAAGCCGCCAAGACGCTGGGCTACGTGCCCAACAAGATCGCCGGCGCGCTGGCCAGCCAGCGGGTCAACCTCGTGGCTGTCATCATCCCCTCGATGCGCAACATGGTGTTCCCCGAGGTCATGGCCGGGATTTCGGCGGTGCTCGAGAATACCGAGCTGCAGCCGGTGGTGGGCATCACCGATTACGAGCCCGAGAAGGAAGAGCGCGTGCTCTACGAGATGCTGTCGTGGCGCCCCTCGGGGGTGATCATCGCCGGCATCGAGCATACCGAGGCCTCGAAGGCGATGATGCAGGCCAGCGGCATCCCGGTGGTCGAGATCATGGATACCGACGGCAAGCCGATCGACACCGCCGTGGGGATCTCGCATCGCCGCGCCGGGCGTGAAATGGCCAAGGCGATCCTGCGCGCGGGCTATCAGAAGATCGGCTTCCTGGGCACCAAGATGCCGCTCGACTATCGCGCGCGGAAGCGGTTCGAGGGCTTCACCGAGGCGCTCGCCAAGGGCGGCGTCGAGGTGATCGAGCAGGAGTTCTACTCCGGCGGCTCGGCGCTGGCCAAGGGCCGCGAGATGACCCAGGCCATTCTCGAGCGCGAGCCCGAGCTGGATTTCCTCTATTATTCGAATGACATGATCGGCGCGGGCGGGTTGCTTTACCTGCTCGAACAGGGCCGCGACATCCCCGGCGAGATCGGCCTTGCCGGCTTCAACGGCGTCGAGCTGCTGCAGGGCCTGCCGCGCAAGCTTGCCACGATGGATGCCTGCCGGGCCGAAATCGGCAAGAAGGCGGCCGAGATCATCGCCGCCCGGGTCGAAAACCCCGATGCGGATTTTGAGAAGATCATCGAGATGACCCCAAAGATCAGCTACGGCGACACGCTGCGCCGCTGATCCCGCCGGGCGCGGATCACAGGAACGGGCGGCGCGGCAGGGCCTCGATCTCGGTCACTGCCAGCTCCGCCAGCGCCTCGAGATCCGGCACGCGGAGCTTGCCATCCGACCAGTCGACCACGCCCTGCGCGCGCAGGCGCGACAGCGTCTTGTTGGTGTGCACCAGCGACAACCCGAGCGCGTCCGCCAGATCCTGCTGACGATAGGGCAACGGCACGGTGCCGGTTTCGGCCTCGAGCCCGAGCCCGCGCAGCCGCACGAAGAGCTTCACCAGCGCCCAGGCGATACGCTCGGTGCCGTCGCGCTGGCCCAGCGTGGCGACGGTCTCGCCAAGAAAATACTCCTCGGCGGCGGCAATCCAGGTCAGATCGAACGCCAGCTCGGGCCGGTTGCGATAGAGCGTCCAGAGATCTTCGCGGCGGAACACACAGCAGCGCATCGGCGTTACCGCTTCGACCGAGTGATTCATCTCGCCCATGATGCCGGCCTGAAGCCCGATAAAATCGCCGGGCAGGACAAAATTGATCACCTGCCGGCGCCCGTCCTCAAGCGTCTTTTCACGTAGGCCCATGCCTTCGAGCACGGTGAAAAGCTGTGGGGTTTTCGCACCTTCCATCAGGATCTGCGTCCCCGGCCCGACCGCCATCTCCCCCGCCTTGAACTTGTCGAGGAAGTCCTTTTCCTCGTCGCTGTGCGGCAGGAAGGGGCCGCAGTCATGAAGCGGGCAGGCATGGCAGGAAATCATCTTCATACGAGCAACTCACGGGTTCGGTATGTCGCAGTTTAATGCGTGAGGCCCGGCTTTGTTCCATAGAGCGGGTTTGGGCCCCCTGATGGATGACATGACTCGCACCGAAGGCGCCGTGCCGCCCCTCTCCTTTCTCGTCGCGGTCAGCGACCAGCTCGTCGGCATCGACATTGCGGCGATCCTGCGCGACGCGCATCCCGATGCCGTGGTGGTCGCGGCGCCGGACCGGGAAGCGGCGCTGCTTTCGCTGCGCGAAAGTCCCGCTCCGACCCTCGCGGTGGTCTCGCTGAGCCCGCAGGAGGCGGTCTCATCGCCGCTCGGACAGGCACTGCGCGACATCGGGGCGCGCATCGTGCTGATGGGGCACGAGGCCGAACTGCATGGCGAGGCGGACGGGTTCGAGGTTCTGCACCGCCCGTTCCGCACCATCGACCTTCTGGCGCTTCTCGAGCGCTAGGCGGTTTCGGGAGGAATCGTCATGCCGCTGTCACAGGCCCGGCCTAGGACTCGGGCCGTTCCTTGATGCAATCCAGCGCACCACCAGACCTGTCCCCAGCAGATCGGCGCGCCCCGGAATTTTATCATGTTGTTTCAGATCATCAGGGGTGGCCGATTCGGCCACCCCTTTTTCCTGCGCGGCGGCAATCCCGGAACGGCTGAGCTCGGCCATCCGGCCAGCCCCGCGGAACCGCCTTCGCGTCCCGGGCAAACGCCTTTGACACGGGCAGACAGGGACAGCGCGCACAGTCCCCGAGCAGCGGCGTCACGAGATCGACTTGCCGCGAACGGGCACCATCCGAACGGCAGTTTTTCTGGTTCCGGACATCACGCGACTCAACAGCCAGTTGCGCGACTATTGAGAGAGGGGACACAGTGCCCTCATTTCGGCAAATCTGTCGACACAAATATCTTTCCGAATGTGTTTCAAGTCACTGAAATGAAAGGATATTAAACTTATCGCGAAGTTTTATTTGAGGTTTCCACGAAACCTCGACATTTTCTGCAAGTGAAAGTTGACCAAAATGAGGCACGACATGTGGAGACGTTTTCTGGAGAGGCTGCTGGGCGGCCACGGTGACGGCGCTGGGTACGACGGCAGCACGTCCTCTGTGCCGGAAATCGATGCCTCGACCGGCGCCCTTGCGATCGCAGTGGTGATTGCAGCGCTGCTGCTGGCCCGGCATCTGACCCGCAACGCCTGAGGTCACTGCGGCCCCGATCGCTCGGGGCCCGGTGCCAAGCGGTCTGAGGCATCACGCCTGAATCAGATCAGCGACCAATCGCCCGTTGCCCAGGCCGCTGCCGCGACAAACGCGTTGGCGACCATGTGAGCCAGAATGGCATCCGCGGCGCGATGTTTTCTCAAATAGATGAACGCGAATGCGAGGCCCGCCAAGCCGGCCTCCCACCATCTCCCGTGCAGGGCGGCAAAGGCCAGGGTCGACACCGCGACCCCTGCGATCGCCCGCACGGGGATGCGCGTCCCGAACAGCCGCCCGATCAGGTACTCTCGAAAGAACAGCTCTTCGATGATCGGGACGAAGAGGATCGTCCCCACCAGGCGGGCCGCGATCCACAGAGCCACGGCCCAGGGCGCCCAGCCGGGCAAGAGGCTGGCGTCGGGCTCGGGGGCCTGCCCCGCAAGCACCGGCCAGATCCAAAGCGCCCCCACGGCGAGCCCGACGAGCACGGGTGCCACGAGCGCGCGCCCCGCCTCGTGCGACAGGCCGCGCAGCCGTTGCGCGAAGGGCAGAAGCGCGAGGCACATTGCCGCCGCCACCAGCGGATAACCCGCAGCCGGTTCGACAAAGAACGCGTTGACCACAAGCGAGGCCAGCATGAAGACGATGAACGGCGCGATCAGAAAGGTCGCCTCTTCCCGCTTCAGAGAAGGCGTCGCGGCCGTCTGGCCGGATCGACTCACAGCGCGCGTTCCGGCCTCACGATGCAAAGCGGGGATCACGTGGCCTGCCGTCATGATGCTCAGCGCAAGCAAGGTAAAGAACAGCCAGCCCGCGTAGGAGTGGAAGCCATCCACTGCAAGTTCCGGTGAGATATGCGCACCGATCAGCACGAGGATCGCGATCCTCAGCACGTTGAAGACCCAGCTTGCCAGCAGCGCCAGCGGAAACAGGATGCCCCAGAACCGGCCCTGTCGCAGCGTGTCGTGAAAAAGCGCCGCGTAGAGCACGAGAAAGCCGGTGATCAGGACAAACCCCTCCATCCCGGAGCATTGCGGCGCGATCTCAACGGCAAAGCTGTCGATGCCCACGACGAAGCGGTCGACATCCGCGAAGGCAGAGGGATCCACGGCCCGCAATGTCAGAACGACCATGACAAAGGTGAGCAGGGTCAGCTCGCCATGCTGCCAGAGTCCTTCCGCAAGCAGGGCGATGTCCGGCAGGACGAAGACCCCTGCCAGCAGCAGAAAGATCCGTCCCCCCAGCTCTGTCGCAAGCCGCCGCCAGGCCGACCACGGCGCGACCCAGCGCATCAGGCTGACCACCACGCACAAGGCGCCGAGCGTCCAGCAGACCAGGGCAAGGCCGAGATCGCCGCCTTCGAGCTGCAGGGCCAGCGCCGGCGCAAAGAGGAGCACGGCTCCGGTGCCGTGCAGGACCCACGCCTTCCATCCCGCCGGAATGCCGGACGAGGCATATTGGGCAAAGCGCGAGAAGACCGGCCAGAGCGCCCAGGCGATGACCGCGAACGCCATCAGCACCAGGAGGCCGCGCACCACTGCGGTGCGGGCGATCCGGCAAATCATCAGAAGCTCGGTATTGCGACAGTCGAGATCGACGACGAGCTGGTAGACCCAGATCAGCAGCAGCATCTCGACCAACAGGATCGCCCCTGCGGCGCCCAACCGGGTCACCACCTTCGAAGCATCCTGTTTCCAGCTGTCTGCAATCATGCCCTGCCCCTATGGCCCCAAAACGCCTGTTCCGGCGCTTCTGGCAAAATATCATGCTATAACTATGACTTGAAAGCGGCGGAATGGGGCGGATTTTGCCTTTTCCTTCCGTGGCCTGCGCCATCCCCGGGGCCGGCTTCGCTGTGGCTGCGCTGGCGGGATCAGAACAGCTCTCAGACGCTTTACCCGGATGCGCCGAACCCACGGGCCATACTTGATCGTGTCGGGGCCGCGATGCCCGCGTCGCGGATCGCGCCGGTTCGGCGCCTCGCGCAGGCAAGAAAAGAGCGCGCCCGAAGGCGCGCTCTCATCGTCTCTCAATAGCGCCCTAGAAGGCTTACTTGAGCGCTTCGTCGGTGATCGCGTGGGTCCAGGCGGCCTCGCCCGGGTTCTCGGTGATCACCGGGTCGGCGCCGGCCGAGAGCAGAACCTCGACGGTGCGCTCGAAATCCGCCGGGTCCAGCGCGCCGTTCGAACCGGCGGTGAGCTTGGCGATCTCGCCCATCATGCGCTTCTGGTGCACTTCGGTCTGGGCGCCGGTGGCATCGTTCTCGAGCACGATCTCGGCGGCCTCGTCCGGGTTCTCCTCGGCGTATTTCCAGCCCTTCATCGAGGCGCGCACGAAGCGGGTCAGCTTGTCGACCATCTCGGGGTCTTCGAGGTTGGCCTCGGTGGTGTAGAGACCGTCCTCGAGCGTCGAGATGCCCTCGTCCTCATACTTGAAGACCACCAGATCCTCGGGCGTGAGACCCGCGTCGATCACCTGCCAGTACTCGTTGTAGGTCATGGTGGTGGCGCACTCGACCTGCTTTTGCAGCAGCGGATCGACGTTGAAGTTGATCTTCTGGATCGTCACGCCGCCCTCGGAGCCGTCGGTGGCGTAGCCGAGCTTGGACATCCAGGAATAGAGCGGCAGCTCGTTGCCGAAGAACCAGGTGCCCAGCGTGTGGCCCGGGAAATCCTCGGGGCTCTCGATGCCGTGCTCCTTGAGGCAGGTCAGCATCAGGCCCGACGACTTGAAGGGCTGTGCGATGTTGACGATCGGTGCGCCGTTCTCGCGCGCGGCCAGCGCCGAGGGCAGCCAGTCGACCATGACATCGGCACCGCCACCAAGCAGCACCTGCACCGGCGCGATGTCGGGACCGCCCGGCTTGATCGTCACGTCGAGGTCTTCCTCTTCGTAAAAGCCCTTGTCGGCGGCCACGTAGTAGCCCGCGAACTGGGCCTGCGTGACCCACTTGAGCTGCAGCGACAGCTCGTCGGCGGCGTGGGCGGAGCCCGCGGCCAGCGACAGCGCCGCGGCGGTGCCCAGTTTGGTGAGTGTTTTCATCATTACCTCCTTGTTGGTCTTTCTTGGTCCTGTTGAGTGTTTATTCTTTTGTTCAGCCCCGTTGCGACGGGTGCCAAAAGGTGACGGCCTTCTCGAGCAGCGCCATGCCGCCATAGAAGGCCGATCCCGCAATCGCCGCAACGACGATTTCGGCCCAGACGAGATCGAGCTGCAGCAGCCCGACGCTGGTGGAGATCCGGAAGCCCATGCCCCGGATCGGAGAGCCGAAGAACTCGGCGACAATGGCCCCGATCAGCGCCAGCGTGGTGGCGATCTTGAGACCGTTGAAGATGAACGGCATCGCCGCCGGCAGCCGCAGCTTGAGCAGCGACGTCCAGTAGCCCGCCGCATAGGTGCGCATCAGGTCGCGCTGCATCGACGAGGTGTCGCGCAGCCCCTCGACGGTGTTCACCAGCATCGGGAAGAACACCATGATGACGACGACGGCGGCCTTGGACTGCCAGTCGAAGCCGAACCACATGACGAGGATCGGCGCGGTACCGATGATCGGCAGAGCGGCAACGAAATTGCCCACCGGCAGCAGCCCGCGGCGCAGGAAATCGAAGCGGTCGACCACGATGGCGGTGCCGAAGGCGGCGGCGCAGCCCATGACGTAGCCGGTCAGCGCGCCCTTCACCACGGTCTGCACGAAGTCCTCCCACAGCACCGCGCCGGAGCTGGCCATGCGCGCCGCGATCACCGAGGGCGCCGGCAGCAGCACCGGGGAGATGCCGAAGCCGCGCACCGCCGCCTCCCAGACGAAGATGATGGTCAGGCCAAAGATCACCGGCACGGCCAGCGTCGTGGCGGTGCTGCGCGGCATCCGCGCCAGCCAGACGTTGAGCGCGGATCCGATGATCCAGGCGAGAAGGCCGAGCAGGATCCACATCACGCCATCCCCATCCGCTTGAGGGTGACGCGCTGCACCAGCCCGATCAGCCCGACCATCGCTGCGGCGACAATCGCCGCCATGAACAGCGCCGACCAGATCTGGATGGTCTGGCCATAATAGCTGCCCGCCAGCAGGCGCGCGCCAAGCCCGGCCACGGCGCCGGTCGGCAGCTCGCCGACGATGGCGCCGACGAGGCTCGCCGCCATGGCGATCTTCAGCGAAGCGAAGAAATACGGCATCGACGAGGGCAGCCGCAGGCGCAGGAACTCCTGCCCCTGGGTGGCATTCCAGGTGCGCATCTGGTCGAGCTGCATCATCGAGGGCGCGCGCAGCCCCTTCACCATGCCCACGACCACCGGGAAGAACGACAGGTACATCGAGATCATCGCCTTGGGCAGCAGCCCCGACAGCCCCATGGCGTTCAGCACCACGATGATCATCGGCGCGATGGCGAGGATCGGGATGGTCTGGCTTGCGATCACCCAGGGCATCACGCTCATGTCCATCACCCGGACATAGACGATGCCCACCGCCAGCGCGACGCCCAGCGCCGTGCCCATGGCAAAGCCCGCCAGCGTGGCGCTCAGCGTCACCCATGCGTGGTAGACGAGGCTGCGCTTCGAGGTGATCTTCTTCTCGACCGTGGTCTCCCACAGCTCGGTCACCACCTGATGCGGCGCCGGCAGCCGCGGCTTGTCCTGGCTCCAGGTCTCGAGCACCAGCTCGGCGGTGCCGATCTCGCGATCCTGCCTTGCGGCGGTATCGAGCACCCATTGCGCGTTGAGCCACACGGCGGCGGCGTACCAGATCGCCACGATGACGGCGACGACGGTCAGCACGGGAAGGAGGTTTCTCATCGGTGCCACTCCATGCGCAGCTCGGGCACGGTCTCCGGTGGCTCCGGGGCGATCTCGCCGCCGACCTGGACAAACCCCTCCCGGCGGTAGAAGGCCTGCGCCCGCCCGTTCGGCAGGTTGGTGTGCAGCCAGAGGAAATCTCGCCCCTCCTTTGCGGCGTCCATGAGCGCCTTGCCGCAGCCCGCGCCGGTGCGTGAGCAGTAGAGCGCGCCGATCTTGGCGGTCTCGGGATCAAGCGACAGATAGCCCTCGATCGGCGCGCCCACGACCCAAATGATACGATCGGGCAGCGCGGCGGCGATGAAGCCCTCGATCGCTTCGGCGGTTTCGCTGCGCGGCATCCAGTCGGTCTCGTCGATCCAGCCGTTGAGCACGGCGGCGATGCCCGGCACGTCCTCGGGCCCGGCGCGGCGTGGGGTGGGCAGCTCAGTCATAGGCATGGCCCGCGCGCAGCCCCTCGCGCACCCGGTGGGCGATCTCGAGGAATTCCGGCGTGTCGCGAATGTCGAGCGGGCGCTCCTTCGGCAGCGGGCTCTCGATCACGTCGGTGATCCGGCCCGGGCGCGGCGACATCACCACGATCTTGGTGGAGAGATAGACCGCCTCGGGGATCGAGTGGGTGACGAAGCAGATGGTCTTCTGCGTCCGCGCCCAGAGCGCCAGAAGCTGCTCGTTGAGGTGATCGCGCACGATCTCGTCGAGCGCCCCGAAGGGCTCATCCATGAGCAGGATGTCGGCCTCGAAGGCCAGCGCCCGGGCGATCGAGGCGCGCTGCTGCATGCCGCCCGAAAGCTGCCAGGGATACTTGTTCTCGAAGCCCGCCAGTTCGACCAGTTCGAGCACCTCGCGCACCCGCTCGGCCTGCGTGGCCTTGTCATAGCCCATGATCTCGAGCGGCAGGCGGATGTTGCCACCGATGCTGCGCCACGGGTAGAGCCCGGCCGCCTGGAAGACATAGCCATAGGCCCGCGCCTTGCGCGCCGCCTCGGGGCTGACGCCGTTGACCAGTACCTCGCCCGACGTGGGCTGTTCGAGATCGGCCATCACCCGCAGAAAGGTGGTCTTGCCGCAGCCCGAGGGGCCGATGAAGGAGACGAAATCGCCCTTCCCGACCTCGAGGTTCACATCGCGCAGCGCGTGCACCGGCCCGTCATTGGTCTGGAAGGTCAGGTTGAGTGCCTTGGCGGAGATCACCGATGTCTCGGCTTGCTGGGGCATGGCGTTGGTCACGCGAGAAGTTCCTCAGATATGTCTGACGCGCAGCCCAGCTCGGTGCCGGCGGCGCGCAGGCCTTGCTTGCGGGAGCACCGCGCCGGTCGGGCCGGCGCGATCCTATCCCAGGGAGTGGCGCGGGCAATGTGGCAGATCGACCGGCCCCGTCCCTCCTCCGGGAGCAGGGCCCGTCCGCCCATCGGCCGGTGCCGCTCAGACGCCGCTCGCCGGGATGCCGCTGCGCTCCACCGGGCGCGGCGCGGTCAGCTCCTTCCACGACGACAGCGCCTTGTTGACCGCGCCTGCGGGCGTGCGCTGGACGTACTTGCCGTGGCCCGGCGCGGGCTGCATCTCGCCATCCATCACCGCGACGCGGCCACGGGTCAGCACGTAGCGCGGCAGGCCCTTGACCTCCTTGCCCTCGAAGACGTTGTAATCGATCGCCGATTGCTGGGTGGACGCGCTGATGGTCTTGGTCTTTTCCGGGTCGAGCACGAGGATATCGGCATCGGCGCCCACAAGGATCGCGCCCTTCTGCGGGTAGCAGTTGAGGATCTTGGCGATGTTGGTCGAGGTCACCGCGACGAACTCGTTGGGCGTCAGCCGCCCGGTGCCGACGCCATAAGTCCAGAGCATCGGGATGCGGTCCTCGAGCCCGCCGGTGCCGTTGGGGATCTTGGTGAAATCGCCCACGCCATAGCGCTTCTGGTCGGTGGTGAAGGCGCAGTGATCGGTGGCCACGCAGGAGAGCGAGCCCGAGGCGAGCCCGTTCCACAGGCTGTCCTGGTGCATCTTGTTGCGGAACGGCGGCGACATTACCCGGCGCGCGGCGTGGTCCCAGTCCTTGTCGAAATACTCGCTCTCGTCGAGCGTCAGGTGCTGGATCAGCGGCTCGCCCCAGACCCGCTTGCCCTGCATGCGGGCGCGGCGGATGGCCTCGTGGCTGTCCTCGCAGGAGACATGCACCACGTAGAGCGGCACGCCCGCCATGTCGGCGATCATGATGGCGCGGTTGGTGGCCTCGCCCTCGACCTGCGGCGGCCGCGAATAGGCGTGCCCCTCTGGGCCGGTATTGCCCTGCGCCAGCAGCTTGGCCGAGAGCTCGGCAACGACATCACCGTTCTCCGCGTGCACCAGCGGGATCGCGCCGAGCTCGGCGCAGCGCTGGAAGCTGGCGTAAAGCTCGTCATCGTTCACCATCAGCGCACCCTTGTAGGCCATGAAGTGCTTGAAGGTGGTGATGCCGCGTTCCTTCACCACGGTCTCCATCTCGTTGAAGACCTGCTCCGACCACCAGGTGATCGCCATGTGGAAGGAATAGTCGCAATTGGCGCGGGTGGATTTGTTGTCCCACATCTGCAGCGCGTCGAGCAGCCCCTGCCCCGGGCTCGGCAGGGCGAAATCCACCACCATGGTGGTGCCGCCCGCCAGCGCCGCGCGGGTGCCGCTCTCGAAATCGTCGGCGCTGTAGGTGCCCATGAAGGGCATCTCGAGATGGGTGTGCGGGTCGATCCCGCCCGGCATCACGTAGCAGCCGGTGGCGTCGAGAACCTCGTCGCCCTTCAGGTCCGGGCCGATCTCGATGATCTTGCCGCCCTCGACCAGCACATCCGCCTCGTAGCTCAGATCCGCGGTCACGATGGTGCCGTTCTTGATGACTGTGGTCATATCTCTTGCTCCCTGTCCCAGGGGCGCTCCCCCGGTCTTCTTCTGTCTTCTTCTGGCCGGAAATATCCCGGGGGTGTGGGCGCCGCGCGCCCCCCCCCCCCCCCCCCCCCCCCCCCCCCCCCCCCCCCCCCGGCTCTGAGCCTACTCGACGATCTCCGCCGTCTCGAGCACCGCGTGCAGCAGCACCTCGGCACCGGCGGTGGCCCACTCCTTCGAGATGTCCTCGGCCTCGTTATGCGACAGCCCGCCGACGCAGGGGCACATCACCATGGTGGCCGGCGCCACCTTGGCGGCCCAGCAGGCGTCGTGCCCGGCGCCGGAGATCAGGTTCATGTGCGAATGGCCGAGCTTCTCGGCCGCCTTACGGACGTTTTCGACCAGCTCCGGTGCAAAGGTCACCGGGTCGAAATGCCCGACCGGCTCGACCGAACAGCCGACCCCGATCTCCTCGCAGATCTCCGCGGCGCGTTTCTCGACCTCGGCCCGCATGCCGTCGAGCTTCTCCTGGTCGGGCGAGCGGACATCGACGGTGAACACCACCGTGCCCGGCAGCACGTTGCGCGAGTTGGGCGAGAACTGCATCTGCCCGACGCCGCCCACGGCGTTCGGCTGGGCGGCCATCGCCACCTCCTGCACCATCTCCAGGATGCGCGCCATGGCGAGGCCGGCGTTGACCCGCATCGCCATCGGCGTGGAGCCGGTATGCGCCTCGCGTCCCGTCAAAGTGAACTCGAGCCACCACAGGCCCTGGCAATGGGTGACGACGCCGATATCCTTTCCTTCGGCCTCGAGGATCGGCCCCTGTTCGATATGCAGCTCGTAATAGGCGTGCATCTTGCGGGCGCCGGTCTCCTCGTCGCCCTTCCAGCCGATGCGCGCGAGTTCCTCGCCGTAGCTCTTGCCCTCGAGATCCTTGCGACCATAGGCATAGTCCTGGCTGTGCACCCCGGCGAAGACGCCCGAGGCCAGCATGGCCGGCGCAAAGCGTGCGCCCTCCTCGTTGGCCCAGTTGACGACCACGATCGGATGCTTCGTCTTGATGCCGAGATCGTTCATCGAGCGCACCGCTTCGAGCGCGCCCAGCACGCCCAGCACGCCGTCATACTTGCCGCCGGTGGGCTGGGTGTCGAGGTGGCTGCCGAC
>NZ_JBYNAH010000169.1:0-11860 GCF_059781815.1 Salipiger sp.
TTTGGCGAACGCGGCACCGAGGGCAAGATCAAGGCGGCGCAGTTCGCCCGCGAGCACAAGGTGCCCTATCTCGGCATCTGCCTCGGGATGCAGATGGCCGTCATCGAAGCCGCCCGCAACGTCGCCGGCGTGCGCAAGGCCGGCTCGGAAGAGTTCGACCACGAGGCCGGCGAGCGCCGGTTCGAGCCGGTGGTCTATCACCTCAAGGAATGGGTGCAGGGCAACCAGAAGGTCAACCGCTCGGTGGCCGACGACAAGGGCGGCACCATGCGCCTCGGCGCCTATGACGCGGTGCTGACCGAGGGCTCGAAGGTCGCCAAGGTCTACGGCACCACCACCATCGACGAGCGTCACCGTCACCGCTACGAGGTCGACATCAAGTATCGCGAGGCGCTCGAGAAGGGCGGGCTGTGCTTCTCCGGCATGTCCCCTGACGGCCGCCTGCCCGAGATCGTGGAATGGCCCGACCATCCGTGGTTCATCGGCGTGCAGTTCCACCCCGAGCTCAAGTCCAAGCCCTTCGATCCGCACCCGCTGTTCAAGGATTTCGTGCGCGCGGCCAAAGAGGTCTCGCGGCTAGTCTGATCCGCAGATCGGAAACAACAGGAAAGGCGCCGGTGTCCCGGCGCCTTTTTCGTTTTAACTGCGCTTGTTGTCCGGGCGGGCGGGCCGTCCCTTGTGGGCCGGCCGGACCGCTTATTTCGGCGCCATGCGCAGCGCGCCGTCGAGGCGGATCACCTCGCCGTTCAGCATCTGGTTCTCGATGATGTGCCGCGCCAGCGCCGCGTATTCCGACGGATCGCCGAGGCGCGGCGGGAACGGCACCGAGGCGCCGAGGCTGTCCTGAACCTCCTGCGGCAGACCCGCCATCATCGGCGTGCCGAAGATCCCCGGCGCGATCGTCACCACCCGGATGCCGTGCCGCGCCAGCTCGCGCGCCGCCGGCAGCGTCAGCGAGGCCACGCCGCCTTTGGAGGCCGCATAGGCCGCCTGCCCGATCTGCCCGTCCATGGCCGCGATCGAGGCGGTGTTGATGATCACCCCGCGCTCACCGCCCTCGTCCGGCGCCTGCTTGGCGATCGCATCCGCCGCCAGGCGCAGCATGTTGAACGTGCCCACGAGGTTGATCGTGACCGCCCGCGCGAAGCTCTCGAGCCTGTGCGGCCCCTCGCGTCCGACGATCTTCTCACCCGGCGCGACGCCGGCGCAGTTGACCAGACCGTCGAGCCGCCCGAAGCGCTCAAGCGCCGCGGCCACCGCCGCCTCGCCCTGGGCCGCGTCGGTGACGTCGGTCTTCACGAAATGCGCCGCCTCGCCAAGCGCGGCGGCCTTGGCCGCGCCGGCCTCGGCGTTGACATCGAGCAGCACCGCCCGACCACCCGCGCCCACCAGCATCTCGGCCACGGCCGCGCCAAGGCCCGAGCCTCCGCCGGTCACCAGAAACACGCGATCTTCGATCTTCATCAGCAAACCCTCCCTGTTTGCGGCGGAGCATAGCCAAGGCGGCGGCGCTGACAATGCCGAGCGCGGCGTCACGAAAGCGATTCAAAACTGCGCAAATTTCCGGCGTTTTGCCGCGGTTCGGGAGGGATTCCGCCGGATCCCTTCGAGTTGACGCCGCAAGACGGCACGGCCCCGAGCGGTCACGTTGACAAGCAAAGCCCCGCCGCGCGTCAATGGTGCAACGATCCGGTTCGGGGCTCTGTGAGCCGGAGCCGCCGACGCGGACCGCCGATCAAGGTTGCGAAGCCAGTTTCGAAAATCTGGGGGCGTCATGCGCAAGACCATCGACTATTTCTTCTCACCGGCCTCCGGGTTCACCTATCTCGGCCATCAGGCGCTGATGGCGCTGGCCGCCGAGGCCGGAGCGCATGTGCGCTTTCATCCGATCGACATCCGCAAGGTCTATGCCGAGATGGGCACCACCCACCCGCTCGAGCAATGCGAGGCGCGGCAGAGCTACCGCATCGAGGATCAGCGCCGCTGGGCGCGGCTGCGCGGCCTGCGCATGACCTCGAACCCGGCGCATCACCCGGTCGATGTGCGCCTGCCCTGCCGGGTCATTCTCGCCACCGGGCGGCTGGGGCTCGATCAGGACGCGGTGACGCTGGCCTGCCTGCGCGGGGTCTGGGCCGAGGGGCGCAACATCTCGGATCCGGGCGATCTTGGCGAGGCGCTGCGCCAGATCGACATGCCCGCTTTCGAGATCCTGCACGAGGCCGAGAGCGAGGCGGTGCGCGACGAGGCCGATGCGGTGACGCAGGCCGCCATCGAGGCCGAGATCTTCGGCTCGCCGACCTATGTGGTCGATGGCGAACGGTTCTGGGGCCAGGACCGCATCGACTTCATGCGCGAAAAGCTCCTCAAGGCCGCCGCCTGATCCACTGCTGCCCGGACAGGCTTTGCTCAAAACATCGCCCCGCCCTTGCGGCGAAACCCGGCCTTTCGCGTTGCAGACAGGTCTCAGCGCCTTAGGTTGACCGGAAGGACAGGCGGGACGGCCCGCCGGTTCGTCCGGGAGGGCACGCCTGACGCAGCCCCCTCCCGCAGATCGCCAGACATTCCGCGCCGCGGCCCGAGGGGTTCGCGGTCGTGGCACATGAGCAACGAGACAGGACCGAGACGCCATGACAGACACGCCCGCCATCCTCGCCGACCTTTCCGCCGCAGAGGCCCGCGCCGCATGGTGCCAAGAGGTGCTGAACACCGCCCCCGATCGCTTTGCCGCCGGCAAGCAGATCGCGCGGCGGCTGGGGGCGCTGGTCGATGGCGAGCGGGTGGAGTTCGGCTTCTGGACGCCAGAGCTGCTCGACTGGCGCATCGCCGATGGCGACGTGTTCCTCGAGGTGCTGCGCCCGCAGGAAGAGCTCGACCTCACCGCGAGCCAGGGCGATGTGCGCTTTGACCGGGTGCTGCTGCCGGTGGCGCGCTGCGAGGCCTTCACCTTTGCCGCCGCCAGCGGGCTCAAGGCCGGCAGCCGCGACCAGATCGGCGATTTCTACGCGCTGGTCTATCGCGATCAGGAGGGCGCCTATCACCGCATCCTCGATCCGCTCGCCGCCTCCCTGCCCTATGGCGCCTTCTCTCCGGCCGAGATCTACGACGTGCCGGCGATGCAGGCGCGTCGTCAGGACAAGGGCTATTTCGAGCAGGTCTGCCAGGCCGACGGCCCCTACAAGTTCGCGCCCCCGACCTCGATCCTGCAGGTCCACGTGCCGACCGCCACGCCCGGCGGCACGCTGGCCTCGCTCACCCGCCAGTTCGAGCGCCTCGCGGTGCGCGTCGGCGCCGGGCTGACGCTGGAGCCCGACGAAGAGCTCTTCGCCGGCTACGACGCGGTGCAGCTGCTGCCCGTGGAGCCCACCACGGTCTACGAGGCGGGCCCGGATTTCTGGACCGATGTCGAGTGCGACGACGACACCGTCACCGCCCACCTGATGCGCCCCGACACCACCAACTGGGGCTACGATATCGTCATATCCGGCATGGCGACGGTGAACCCGGTGCTGCTCGAGACCGCCCGGCCCGACGAGCTCGTCGACCTTGCGGCGGTGCTGCACAACTTCCCGCGCTGGCCCAAGATGCTGGTGCTCGACGTGGTGTTCGGCCATTCGGACAACCAGGGGCTCAACGCGCTCAACAGTCATTTCTTCGCCGGGCCGAATATGTACGGCCAGAATCTCGACTACAACAACCCGTTCGTCCGCGCGATCCTGCTCGAGCTGCAGCGCCGCAAGGTGGATTTCGGTGCCGACGGGGTGCGGGTCGACGGCGCGCAGGACTTCAAATGGTGGGATGCCTCGACGCAGGAGATGCGCCACGACGACGACTACCTGCAGGAGATGTCGGACGTGGTGCAGAACGTCGCCGGCGTCGATTACCGGCCGTGGTTCGTCTTCGAGGATGGCCGGCCCTGGCCGCAGGAAGACTGGGAGCTGAGCTCGGATTATCGCGCAGTGATCGAGAACCAGAAGGAGACCGACCCGGACGTGTTCCAGTGGGGGCCGCTGACCTTCGCCCACAACACGCCGTTCATCTACACTTTCTGGCTGTCGAAATACTGGCGCCTGCAAGAGATCCTCAAGCGCGGCTCGAACTGGATCTCGGGCACCGCCAACCACGACACGCTGCGCCGGGGCACGCAGGTCAATCCCAAGCTCAACATCAACACCCGCCTCGGCGACACCAAGATGGAGATCCTCGACAAGGCCTATGACAACCCGGCGGTGTCGATCCTGACCTACGCCGCCCTGCCCGGCGTACCGATGGATTTTCTCAACGCCACCGCACGCGCCAGCTGGGGCTTCATCCGCAACCAGGATGACAAATACGGCGTCAAGGTCGTGGCCGAGGAGGCGATCTCGCTCAAGTGGCAGGTGGACGAGTACAGCTATTCCGTCCCCGGCGCCTTCCGCTGGCTCAAGGAGCTGGGCTTCGAGACCCGCGAGGATCTTGCCCGCTTCCTCGAGTTCCTGCCGGCGCTGGTGGAGGTGACGGATTACGATCTCAATACCATCGCCACGCTGCTCAACGCGGTGGAGCCGCCGCTGGCCGGGCCGCGCCCGATCACCGTGGGCGGGCTGAAGCAGATCGCGCGGGCGTGGATGGATGACATGCACGAGTACTGCAACGTCTCGCACTCGACCTCGAAGCTCGACCCAGTGCAGACCAACGCCATGCGCCGCCTGCGCATGTTCCGCCTCAACAACCCGTGGCTGCGCCAGAACTTCCGCGACGACGACCATTTCCGCTATGTCGAGCCGATCGACGGGCGCACGGTCTTTGTCTCGCTGCGCAACGCGCCGCAGGGCGGCGAGGTGTTCACCGTCTGCCACATGGAAGGCGGCGCCACCGACGAGATCGACCCGCTCGAGCTGCTGCCCGACAGCATCAGCCGCAACGACTGGCACCTGACGATCCGCGGCCCCGGCATCGGGCCGGACTATATCGGCGGTCCGCTGGTGCTGCGGGATTCGATGGGGCTGGTCTATACCCGCGGGCTCGACATCACCCACCTCGCCGGCGAGCCGCACTGAGCCGCGGCGCTGGCGCGCCGCGTGTCGCGCCAGAGGCGTGCCGCGTCTTGTGGCTCAGGCGCGCCAGAAACGCAGGGTGAAGAGGGTGAAGACCGCCATCACCTCGAGCCGCCCGGTGAGCATGGCGAAGGCCAGCATCCACTTGGCGGTGTCGTTGATGTCGGCGAAATTGCCCGCGGGCCCGATCTGATCGCCAAGGCCGGGGCCGACATTGGCCAGCGCCGTCGCCGCGCCCGAGAGCGAGGTGATGAAATCGAGCCCGGTCATCCCGAGCCCCACCGACAACACGCCCAGAGACACCACGAAGAAGGCGAAGAAGCTCAGCACCGAGGACAGCGTGTCGTCATCCACCGGGCGGCCCTGAAAGCGCGGGGTGAAGACGCCGTGCGGCGCGCGGATGCGGCGCAGCTGCACGCGGATCGAGGCAAACAGGATCTGGTAGCGGAAGATCTTCACCGAGCAAGCGGTGGAGCCGGCGCAGCCCCCGATCAGCCCGATGAAGAAGAACATGGTGATGATGAACGGGCCCCACTGCATGTAATCCACCGAGGCGTATCCGGTGCCCGAGATGATCGAGGTGATGTTGAACAGCGCCTCGCGCACCGCCTGCTCGGGGTGATGCGGAAAGATCGACACCAGCGTCACCACCATCACCGCCACCAGCGCCGCGATGGTGCCGAAAAACGCCAGCACCTGGCTGTCGCGCCAGAGCGCCGAATAATGGCCGTTCATGATCTGCACGTAGCGCACGAAGGGCAGCGCGGCGGCGATCATGAAGACCGAGGCCACGTATTCCGCCGGCCCCGAGAAGGTGCCGAAGCTGGCGTCGTAATTGGCGAAGCCGCCGGTCGAGATCGTGGTAAGCGCATGCACCGTGGCGTCGAAGGCGTTCATGCCGCAGAGCAGATAGGCCACGGCGCAAGCCAGCGTGAGACCGACATAGATGGTCGAGATCGACGAGGCGATCTCGGTGGCGCGCGGCAGGATCTTTCCCATCGTCTCGAAGGCTTCCGAGCGGAACACCTGCATGCCGCCCACCCTCAACTCGGGCAGGAACACCATGGCGACCACGATGATGCCGATGCCGCCCAGCCATTGCAGGATGCCGCGCCAGAGGAGCAGCCCCTTGGGCAGGTCGTCGAGCCCGCTGAACACCGTCGACCCGGTGGTGGTAAGCCCCGACATGGCCTCGAAATAGGCGTCGGTAAAGCTTGCCTCGGTGGCCCCGAAGATGAAGGGCAGCCCGCCGAAAACCGGCAGCGCCGCCCAGACGCCGACGGTGAGCAGGAAGGTCTGCTGCAGCGTCAGCCCCTCCTTCACGCCATTGGCGCAGGCCAGCGCGATCAGCCCGCCGGTCAGCATGCTGACAAGCCCGGTCTCGAGGAACACGTGCCACTCGCCCCGCCCCTCGGCGATATCGACGAGCATGGGCAGGAACATGGTCGCGCCCAGCGTGGCGACGAGCAGACCGATGACATAGGCGACGGGACGGAGGTCGAACATGGCGCAGCGTTGTCCTGCCCCGCGATATTAGTCAAGCAGCCCGACGGGCAAATCTCTCCGGGATATTTGCAGGCATTCCCGCGGGATCGCCCTGCTCAGGCGGTCAGCAGATCGCGGAACACATGTGGCAGGATGTCGTCGCGGCTGAGCCCCATGCGGGCGAGCTGGTCGTCGCTCTTCATCTCGAGATGGATGATCTCGCGCATCTTGGCCTTGCGCAGCCCGTAAGGGTTCACCCCAAGCCCGAGATTGGCGAAATACAGGTCTATCTTCTGCTTCAGAGAGCCGCGGCCCATGCTGATCTGAACGGTATCGGCGTGCATCCGGAAACCTCCGTCTGTTGGTTTCCTCCCACGCCCATACTTAGGACAAACCCTTGCGCTTTCCCGAACCCGCCGATCACGAATTGCTGCAATGCAGCAACCTGCATAAGAAATGCGCCGCCCACGGGGGCGGCGCATTGAATTCCGGCGCAGACGAAGGCGTCAGCGGGTGTGGATCAGGCTGGTGAACAGCTTCGGACCCAGGCTGTCATTGGCAAATGTGGTGCCTTCGGTCAGCACAGACACCGCATCATGCGAGTGCAGGCTCTCTTGATGGCTTGCCAGAACCCGGTAGTCGCCAATGCGCGGGTCCGCCTGAAGCTGCTCGGCAAAGAGCCGCGCGGCATCTTCTACGAAGATCGGGTTGGCGCCGTTGAGCTCGGCGAAGGCCTGCTCGTCCTCGCGTTTGACCATGACTTGCGTCTCGGTCGGCACGGCGGCGCGGCAGAGGTCGATGAGATCCTCGAACCACAGGCACTCGCCTTCCTTGAGCTCGACCGACAGTCGCGCGACCGAGCGCTGCGAATGCGGCGTCGCAAGCTGGTTGCGCTCGCGCCGGGCATGCTCGGAAAGCTCGAGCGAGCACGGGCAGGTCGAGCTGTAGACATAGTCGAGATGCAGGATCTTGCGGCGCACGCCGGCGGTTTCGACCAGCTCGAGCGAAATGTCGTAATACTGAAAGCCCCAGAGGCCCGAGCGCAGGGACTCCACCTTCACGGGGAAGGAAAAGGACAACTCGATGCGGGCGTCAAAGCTCTCGAGATCGCTCTTGTAGTCGTCAAGCGCGGCCTCGATCACCTCGAAGGAGAAGGTCTTGTCGGCGTGCACATAGAAGCTGCGCATGATGCGCGACATGTTGATGCCCTTCTTGTCGGCATCGAGGCTCACCGTACCGGTGACCGAGGTCTCCAGCGTCAGATCGCCATTGTCGCGGGTGTGGAACTTGATCGGCAGTCGGAAGTTAGAAATACCGACATGCTGGATTGCGCGGTTCTCGCCACGGATGAGCGACGCCGGGCCGTTCTGCAGGTCGGGGAGCGTCTCGCGATAGGCTTCGTCGGCGACGAAGTCTTCCGGGAAGATACGCGACAGGTCGGGATAGCCGGCCCCGTCTCGGAGCAGTGCAAGCGCCGGATCGAGCGCATCGATCTCAGCATCTTGCGCCTTGTCGGCGAAGCGGCGCAGCAATTTGAGCGCTGCGCGCGCCTCGTCCCGGCTGGGCTTGCTGTCGAGTTCCGGCGTGTGCACGTTCATCTTGGTATTCCTCGGACGTCTCTCCTACCGACACAGAGATAGGTCGCCGATGAAACTTTTTCCAATCTTTTCCTGCTTCCGGGCGAGTAACGCCCGGAAATCACACGTATGTGATGCTAAACGGCATCAAGGGCCTGCAGCAGGTCCGCCACCAGATCGGCGGTATCCTCGATGCCCACCGACAGGCGGATGAGCCCGTCAGAGATGCCGAGACCGCTGCGCTGCTCGGGAGAGAGGCGCTGGTGCGTGGTGGTGGCCGGGTGCGTCGCGATCGACTTGGCGTCGCCGAGATTGTTCGAGATCAGGATGATCTCCAGCGCGTTGCAGAAGCGGAACGCCGCCTCTTTGCCGCCCTCGATCTCGAAGGCCACCATGGTGCCCCCCGCCCCGCCGAGCTGCCGCTGCGCCAGCGCGTATTGCGCGTGGCTCTCGAGCCCGGGATAGCTGACCTGGATCACCTTGGCATGCGCGCCCACCGCCTCGGCGATGGCGCGGGCCGAGGCCGCCTGCGCGCGCACCCGCAGGTCGATGGTCTCGAGCCCCTTGAGCATGATCCACGCGGTGAACGGGCTCATGGAGCCGCCGGTGTGCTTCATGTAGGGCTCGACCGTGCCGCGAATGAACTCGCGCGAGCCGAGGATCACGCCGCCAAGCGCGCGGCCCTGACCGTCGATATGCTTGGTGGCGGAATAGACAACCACATCAGCGCCCTGTGCGACGGCGTTCGAGAAGACCGGGGTCGAGAACACATTGTCGACGATGACCACGGCACCGGCCGCATGCGCCAGCTTGGCCACGCCTTCGATATCGACGATCTCGAGCGTCGGGTTCGACATGCTCTCGAAGAACACCGCCTGCGCGCCGGGCTTGAGCGCCTCTTCCCAGGCCGAAAGGTCGGCGCCATCGACGAACACCACCTCGACGCCGAAGCGCGGCAGGATGCTCTCGAGAATGTAGAGGCAGGAGCCGAACAGCGCCTTCGCGGCGACGACGCGGTCGCCGGCCTTGAGGCACGAGGTCAGCGCGCCGTTGACGGCAGCCATGCCGGAGGCGGTGGCGAAGGCATCCTCGGCGCCCTCGAGCAGCGCGATGCGCTCTTCGAACATCGCCACGGTCGGGTTACCGTAGCGGGCGTAGATGAACTCGTCCGGGCCGGAGTTCAGAAACCGCGCCTCGGCCTGCTCGGCGCTGTCATAGGCAAAGCCCTGGGTGAGAAAGATCGCTTCGCTGAGCTCGCCCCACTGGCTGCGCTTGGTGCCGCCGTGAACCGCCTGCGTGCGGGATCCCTTGCTGGTCATGTCGTATCCTTTCGCGGCACCCCTCGCCGCAATTGAAAAAAGCCCCGTCGCGGTCAAGCGAAAGGGGCTTTCGTCTGACCTCTTTAGCGGCATGTTTAACGTGGCCCGCAATCCGGTAACAAAGCGCCACGGGCCGCGCATTACGCCTCTCGCGCCCCTGCGTCAAGCCGCGCGCTTGTGACAGCCCCCTCTACCGCGCCAGTCTTTCCATCGAATGCGAGCGAATTGTGCGCCGATCCGCCGAGGCGAGAGCCAACAGCGGTTGTCATTGCGGCGCGCCCTGCCCCATCATGTAGCGGGCACAGGCGACGGGACGACTATGGACGGATTTCTCTTTCAGGCTTCGATCTACCTGATGGCGGCAGTGATCGCGGTGCCGATCGCCGCGCGGCTCGGGCTCGGCTCGGTGCTGGGATACCTCCTTGCCGGCATCGTCATCGGCCCGGTGCTGCACCTCGTCGCCGCCACCGAGGACCTGCGCCACTTCGCCGAGTTCGGCGTGGTGATGATGCTCTTCATCATCGGGCTCGAGCTCGAGCCGCGCACGCTCTGGGACATGCGCCACCGGCTGGTGGGGCTTGGCGGCTCGCAGATCGCCATCACAATGCTGGCGGTGATGGGCTGCGCCATGGCGCTCGGGGTAAGCTGGGCGCCGGCGCTGGCCTGCGGCATGGTCTTCGCGCTCTCCTCCACCGCCATCGTGCTGCAGACGCTGAGCGAAAAGGGGCTGATGCAGTCGACCGGCGGGCGCTCGGCCTTTTCGGTGCTGCTGACGCAGGACATCGCGGTGATCCCGATGCTGGTGGTGCTGCCGCTGCTGGCGCTGCCGGTGGGTCTGTCGATCTCGCCTGATGGTTCGATCACGGTCGGCAGCCACGGCGCCGACGATCATCACGAGATGTCGATTGTCGAAGGCCTGCCGGGCTGGGGCGTGGCGCTGGTGACGCTCGCCGCCATCGCTCTGATCATCGTGGCCGGAATCTACGGCGCGCGGCCGCTCTTCCGGCACATCAACTCGGCCCGCCTGCCCGAGATGTTCACCGCCGTGGCGCTGCTGATCGTGGTCGGCATCGCCTTCCTGATGGAGCTGGTCGGCCTGTCGCCGGCGCTTGGCACCTTCCTCGCCGGCGTGGTGCTGGCGAACTCGGAATTCCGCCACCAGCTCGAGTCGGATATCGAGCCCTTCAAGGGGCTGCTGCTGGGCCTGTTCTTCATCACCGTGGGCGCCGGCATCGACATCCTCGCCTTCCTGCGCGAGCCCTTCGTGATCCTCGGCCTCGCGCTCGGGCTGATGCTGCTGAAGGGGGCGATCCTTATGCTGCTGGCGCGGGTCTTCAAGCTGCACACAAGGGCGCGCTGGCTCTTCACCCTGTCGCTGGCGCAGGCCGGCGAATTCGGCTTCGTGCTGATCTCCTTCGCGCTGCAGCTCAACATCTTCAACCAGGTGCTGGGGCAGCGCCTTCTGCTTGTCGTGGCGCTGTCGATGCTGATCACGCCGCTGCTCTTCATTCTCTATGACTGGGTCTCGACCCGGCTCGAGGAGGCCCGCGAGGCGCAGCAGGAGGACGAGATCGAGGCCGACGGGCCGATCATCATCGCCGGCATCGGGCGCTTCGGGCAAATCGTCAACCGGCTGGTGGGGAGCTCCGGCTTCCGCACCGTGGTGATCGACCACGACATGAAGACCATCGAGCTGATGCGCCGCTTCGGCCACCGTGGCTTCTTCGGCGACCCGACCCGGCCGGAGCTGCTGCACGCGGCCGGCATCAAGGATGCCAAGGTGCTGGTGGCCGGGCTCGACGACCCCAAGGCCACGACCAAGCTCGTTCGCTTCGCCCGCCGCATCCGCGAGGACCTGTTCATCGTCGCCCGCGCCCATGACCGGACCCATGTCTACGAGCTCTATCAGGCCGGGGCAGACAAGATCGTGCGCGAGATGTTCGACAGCTCGCTGCGCGCCGGGCGCTACGTGCTCGAGGAGGTCGGGATGACCGAATACGAGGCGGCGATCGCGCAGGAGACCTTCTATCACCACGACCGCGAGACCGTCCAGGAGCTGGCGCAGCTCTGGGATCCCGACGTGCCGTCGGCCGAGAACGAGGCCTATATCAAGCGCGCCCGCGAGCTCGAGAAGGAGCTGGAGACGGCGCTCTACACGGCCCTGATGGAAGGGCGTGAGGACGCGGCATAGCGGAGCAGGCGCTGCCTTCGCCGCGCTGGCCCCCGCCCCCTCAGGAAAAAAGATCGGCACACCGGAAACGAAAAAAGCGGACCCGAAGGCCCGCTTTTCCCGAATAGTCGTGTCCGATGAGGATCAGGCGGCGCGCAGCCCCAGAACCTCGTCGACCTGGCGCGCGGCGGCGACCTCGTCGCCACCGGAGACGGCGGCCACTTCGCGGGTCAGACGCTCGAGCGCGGCTTCATAGAGCTGACGCTCGGAATAGCT
>NZ_JBYNAH010000170.1:0-11857 GCF_059781815.1 Salipiger sp.
GGGCGCTCGCAGGCGTGCCGATCTCGATCGACACCCGCAAGATGGCAGTGGCCAAGGCGGCGATCCGCGCCGGTGCCGCGCTGGTCAACGATGTCTCCGGCCTGACCTTCGATCCCGCGCTCGCGGATTTCTGCGTCGAGAACGCCCTGCCGGTCTGCATCATGCACAGCCAGGGCGGCCCCGAGACCATGCAGGACGCGCCGCGCTATGACGACGTGCTGCTCGACGTCTACGATTTCCTCGACGCACAGGTCGCGATGCTTGAGGCCAAGGGGCTCTCGCGCGACAAGATCGTCGTCGATCCGGGCATCGGCTTCGGCAAGACGCAGGCGCATAACCTCGCGCTGCTGAACGGGCTGGCGTTGTTCCACGGGCTCGGCTGTCCGATCCTGCTGGGGGTGTCGCGCAAGGGCTTTGTCGGCCGCATCGGCGAGGCGCCCGATCCGAAGAAACGCGCGCCCGGCTCGATCGCCGTGGCGCTCGCCGGGATCGCGCAGGGGGTGCAGATTTTCCGGGTCCACGATGTCGCGGAAACCCGCCAGGCCATTGCGCTGTGGCAGGCGGTCGAACAGGGAGCAGGAGCAGGCCATGACGCGTAAGCTTTTCGGAACCGACGGGGTGCGCGGCACCGCCAACACCTTCCCGATGACCGCCGAGATGGCGCTGATGATCGGCGCCGCCGCCGGGCGCTACTTCCGCCGCGACAAGGGCGGCGTGCACCGGGTGGTGATCGGCAAGGACACGCGGCTCTCGGGCTACATGTTCGAGAATGCGCTGACCGCGGGCCTGACCTCGACCGGCATGAACGTGCTGCTGCTGGGTCCGGTGCCGACCCCGGCGGTGGGGCTGCTCACGCCGTCGATGCGCGCCGATCTCGGCATCATGATCTCGGCCAGCCACAACCCGGCCGACGACAATGGCATCAAGTTCTTCGGCCCCGACGGGTTCAAGCTCTCCGACGAGGCCGAGGCCGAGATCGAGGCGCTGGTCGAGGCCGGCGTGGCGCCGGCGCAGTCGGGCAATATCGGCCGCGCCAAGCGCATCGACGACGGCCGCTTCCGCTACCAGGAGCGGGTCAAGGGCACCCTGCCCCACGGCATGCGGCTCGACGGCATGAAGGTGGTGGTCGATTGCGCCAACGGCGCCGCCTACAAGACCGCGCCGGAGGTGCTCTGGGAGCTCGGCGCCGAGGTGATCCCGCTCGGCACCGCGCCCAACGGCCTCAACATTAACCAGAATTGCGGCTCGACCAAGCCGCAGGCCGCGGCCGAGGCGGTGGTCGCGCATGGCGCCGACGTGGGCATCTGCCTAGACGGCGATGCCGATCGGATCATCCTGATCGACGAGACCGGCGCCATCGCCGATGGCGACCAGATCATGGCGCTGATGGCCGCCCGCTGGGCCGAGGAAGACCGGCTCAAGGACGGCACGCTGGTGGCCACGGTGATGTCGAACCTTGGGCTCGAGCGTTTCCTGACGGGCCGCGGCTTGCGGCTCGAGCGCACCAAGGTCGGCGACCGCTACGTGGTCGAGGCGATGCGCGCGAAGGGCTGGAACCTGGGCGGCGAGCAGTCGGGCCATATCGTGATGACCGATTACGCCACCACCGGCGACGGGCTGATGGCGGGGATGCAGTTCCTCGCCGAGATGGTCCGCACCGGCCTGCCCGCCTCGCGCCTTGCCCGCAGCTTCGAGCCGGTGCCGCAATTGCTGCAGAACGTGCGCTTCGCCGCCGGACAAACGCCGCTCGAAGCGGCCAGCGTGCAGGGCGCCATCGCCGAGGCCGAGGCCACGCTCTCGGGCAAGGGCCGGTTGCTGATCCGCAAGTCGGGCACCGAGCCGCTGATCCGGGTGATGGCGGAATGCGAGGACGAGGCGCTGCTGAGCCAGGTGGTCGAAGGCATCGTCGCCGAGGTCAAGGCCGCGGTCTGATCCGCACCATCTCATCACGCAGCGCGCGCCAGCGCGCACAGGGTGTCTCGCCGCCGGGCCAGGCCCGTCGTCTCGGCGCGGCTTTGGCCTGACGCACCCTCCCCGCGTCGCGAAGGCGGCACCCTCCGGCAGCCTCCGGCGGGGATATTTGAGGCCAGAAGAAACCCGGGACAGACCTCCTGTCTTCTTCTGGCTCTAAATATCCCGGGGTAAGCGCGCGCCGGCGCGCGCAGGGGCAGCGCCCCTGGTGGCACGAAGTCTCGGACCGCGCTCCGCTGGCATGGGGCGATGCAGCACCGGCTCGATCCGCGCACGACGGGCGCGCGGGCGCGAGCGCCGGAAGGGCAGGCTGAGCAGCGACAGCAGGAACGCCGCCGCAAGCCAGCCGCTGACAAAACCGCTGCCGGCGAAGATCGCGCCCTCCGCGGTCACCGGCACCGCCGGACGGTAGCTCTGCCAGGTCCGCTCGGCGATCTCTGGGTCGGCGAAATGCATCACCAGCGGCACGCGCGCGAGCGCGCTTTTGCCCTCGAGCGCAGCGAGATCGCCGGAGAGCCGCGCGTGACGCGCCAGCGTCTCGTGCATCGTCTCGGCCCGGGCCGCGCCGAAGGCGCCACCGGTGGCGAGCTGGCCGAGCGCGGCCTCCCTGTCGAGGCCGAGCGCCGCGGCATCGCGGTCGAAGGCTGAGACGCTACGCGACAGTTCGTCCACCGCCCCGCCGAGACGCTGCACGTATTGCTGGGTGAATTCGGGAAACTGCGAAAGCCCAGCCGCGCCGGCGAGCCCGGCGGCGAGGGCAATGGCCCGTGTGATCATGACTGCCTCCAACGGCCCTCTGCGGGGCCATTGGAGCATCTTAACGCGAATCCGCGGGCCTGTCAGGCCCGCCGACGCTTACGAGACGCCGTAGATCGCCGCGATCTTCGCGACCGCTTTTTCCGGCGGCAGCTCCTCGCTCTCGCCGGTGCGGCGCGAGGTCAGCTCGACCACGCCGTTCTTCAGCCCGCGCGGGCCCACGGTAATGCGCCACGGCAGACCGATCAGGTCCATCGTCGCGAACTTGGCACCGGCGCGCTCGTTGGTGTCGTCGTAGAGCGGATCGAGCCCGAGCGCGATCAGTGCCGCGTGGATCTTCTCACAGGCCGCGTCCGCCTCGGCGTCGCCGGTCTTGAGGTTGACGATGCCGCAATGGAACGGCGTCACGCCCTCGGGCCAGATGATGCCCTTGTCGTCGTGGCTGGCCTCGATGATCGCCCCCAAGAGGCGCGACACGCCGATGCCGTGCGAACCCATGTGCACCGGCACCTGGTTGCCGTCCTTGTCGGAGACCGTGGCGCCCATGGCGTCGGAGTACTTGGTGCCGAAATAGAAGATCTGGCCGACCTCGATGCCGCGCGCGGTGCGGCGGCGCTCCTCGGGGATCTGGTTGAACAGAGCCTCGTCATGGGTCTCGTCGGTGCGGGCGTAGCGCGAGGTGAACTCCTCGAGCACCGCCTGGCACTGCTCGACGCTGTCGTAATCGATGGCGCGGTCGCCGAATTTCAGCTCGGTGATCTCGCTGTCGTAGAACACCTCCGACTCGCCGGTCTCGGCCAGCACGAGGAACTCGTGCGTGTCGTCGCCGCCGATCGGGCCGCTGTCGGCGCGCATCGGGATCGCCTGCAGGCCCATGCGCTCATAGGTGCGCAGGTAGCTCACCAGGTGGCGGTTGTAGGCGTGCAGCGCGTCTTCTTTGGTGAGGTCGAAATTGTAGCCGTCCTTCATGTAGAATTCGCGGCCGCGCATCACGCCGAAGCGCGGGCGGATCTCGTCGCGGAATTTCCACTGGATCTGGTACATGGTCAGCGGCAGGTCGCGATAGGACGAGACATTGGCGCGGAAGATGTCGGTGATCAGCTCCTCGGCGGTAGGCGTGTAGAGCATCTCGCGGTCGTGGCGGTCGGTGATGCGCAGCATCTCGGCGCCGTAGGCGTCGTAGCGGCCCGACTCGCGCCACAGCTCGGCGGACTGGATCGTCGGCATCAGCATCGGGATGTGACCGGCGCGGGCCTGTTCCTCGTGGATGATGTTCTCGATCTTGCGCAGCACCTTGAAGCCCAGCGGCAGCCAGGAATAGATCCCGGCGCTGGCCTGCTTGATCATGCCGGCGCGCAGCATGTAGCGGTGCGAGACGATCTGCGCCTCGGCGGGCGTCTCCTTGAGGACGGGCAGGAAATAGCGGCTCAGACGCATGAGGCGGGGCTCCCGGGCTGGAAAACGGTCCGGGATGGCGTATGCGAAGGGCCGCGCAAGAGCAAGAGGCCGCGCTGCAGGCCATGGCGTTTCCCCGGCCCGTCAGGCACAGCCCAGCCTTGCAAGATCCCGCGCGAGACGCGATGTAGGGATACGTTTTCAAAAGGGAATGGCGGATCATGGCGCTGCCGGTGCGGACACAGCTGAAATACTGGGGCATCGCGGCGGCGATCTTCATCGTCATGCTGTGGTTCCTGGGCGACGTGCTGCTGCCCTTCGTGGTGGGCGGCGCGGTGGCCTATTTCCTCGACCCGGTGGCCGACCGGCTCGAGCGCATGGGCCTGTCGCGCAGCATGGCCACCGGCACGATCACCGTGGCGATGATCCTGATCTTCGTGATCCTCGCGCTGGCGGTGGTGCCGGCGCTGGTGCGCCAGACCAGCCAGCTGATCGACACCGCGCCCGAGCTCTTCCGCCAGCTGCAGACCTTCCTGAACACCCATTTCCCGTCGATCATGGTCGAGGGCAGCCCGGTGCGCGAGACGCTGGTTTCGATCGGGGACACCATCAAGGAGCGCGGCGCGCAGCTGATCGACGCGGTGCTGACCTCGGCGATGTCGGTGATCAACATCCTGCTGCTCTTCGTCATCGTGCCGGTGGTGGCGGTCTACATGTTGCTCGACTGGGACAACATGGTGGCCCGCGTCAACGACCTTCTGCCGCGCGACCATGCGCCGGTGATCCGCCAGTTGGCGCGCGACATCGACAAGACGCTGGCGGGCTTCATCCGCGGCATGGGCTCGGTCTGCCTGATCCTCGGCACCTATTACGCGCTGGCGCTGTGGCTGGTGGGGCTGAACTTCGGCCTCGTGGTCGGCGTGATCGCGGGGATGCTGACCTTCATTCCTTACGTCGGCGCAATCGTGGGCGGTGCGCTCGCCATCGGGCTGGCGCTGTTCCAGTTCTGGGGTGACTGGATCTGGATCGCCGCGGTGGCGGGCGTTTTCTTCTTCGGCCAGTTCCTCGAGGGCAATTTCCTGACCCCTAAACTGGTCGGAAGCTCGGTCGGGCTGCACCCGGTCTGGCTGATCCTCGGCCTGTCGGTGTTCGGCTCGCTGTTCGGCTTCATCGGCATGCTGGTGGCGGTGCCGCTGGCGGCGGCGCTCGGGGTCGTCACCCGCTTCCTCGTCGAGCAGTACAAGGACAGCCGGCTCTATCGCGGCCTCGAGACGGACGAGGAACAAGGATGATCACCCCCGACCAGCTTCCCCTGCCCCTGCCGGTCCGCGCCGCGCTGGGACGCGAGGATTATTTCGTCGGCCAGTCCAACGGGCTGGCGGTGGCGTTGCTCGACAACTGGCAGAGCTGGCCCAATGGCAAGATGGTGCTGGTGGGGCCCTCGGGCGCCGGCAAGACCCATCTCGCGCATGTCTGGGCCGCCGAGACCGGCGCCGCCATCGTACCCGCCTCGAGCCTTCCGGAGGCCGATATCCCGGCGCTCGCCATGGCGCCGGTCTGCGTCGAGGATGGCGACCGCATCGCCGGGGACCGTGCCGCCGAGGAGGCGCTCTTTCACCTGCACAACCTCGCGCTGGCGCAGCGCCAGCCGCTGCTGGTCACCGCGCGCGCGGCGCCGTCGCTCTGGCCGCTGGTGATCCCCGATCTCAAGAGCCGCATGGAAGGCACCCAGACCGCCACCCTGCCCGATCCCGACGACACGCTGCTGGCCGCCGTGATCGCCAAGATGCTGGCCGACCGGCAATGCGTCCCGGCCCCCGAGGTCATCCCCTATCTGGTGCGCCACATGCCGCGCAGCTTTGCCATGGCGCGCGAACTGGTGACGGCGCTCGACGCCAACGCCATGGGGCGGCCCAAGGGCATCACCCGCAGCCTCGCGCGCGACATCCTCGCGCGGCTTGATCCAGGTCAGCGCCCGGGGGCAGAATAATCCCTATGACCGTCACGAACCTGTTTCAAATGGACGCGCATAAGCCCCACATGAGTATCGCCGATTTCCTCAAGGCCCCGCTGCCTGCCCCGACCGAGATGACCGAGCTCGACCTCGAAGGTCCCGGTCGCTTCTACAATCGCGAGCTGAGCTGGCTCGGCTTCAACTGGCGCGTCCTCGAAGAGGCCGAGAACCCGCGCGTGCCGCTGCTCGAGCGGCTGCGCTTCCTGTCGATCTCGGCCACCAATCTCGACGAGTTCTACACCGTGCGCGTGGCCGGCCTGCGCGAGCTGGCCCATGCCGGCAAGACCACCCCTGCCGCCGACGGGCTGACGCCCGCCGAGCAGCTGGTGCTGATCAACGAGGATGCCCGCAAGCTGATGGCGCATCAGCAAAAGGTGCTGCACGCGCTCGAGATCGAACTGGCCGCCGAGGGCATCGACATCGTGCCGCGCGACGAGCTCGACGAGGCCGACCGCGCGCATCTCGAGCAGGCTTTCCTGACCCAGGTCTTCCCGGTGCTGTCGCCGCTGGCCATCGACCCGGCGCACCCGTTCCCGTTCATCGCCAACATGGGCTACTGCCTCGCGATCTCGCTCGAGCGCAAGCGCGACCGGCGCACCCGCGACGCGCTGCTGCCGATCCCGCACCAGATCGCCCGCTTCATGGCGCTGCCCGCCCCCGAGGGCCAGCACCGCTTCATCTTCCTCGAGGATGTGCTGCTTCTGCACATCGAGAGCATGTTCCCCGGCTACCGGGTGAAGGACCATTTCGGCTTCCGCGTGCTGCGCGACAGCGATCTCGAGGTCGAGGAAGAGGCCGAGGACCTCGTGCGCGAGTTCGAGGTCGCCCTGAAGCGCCGCCGCCGCGGCGAGGTCGTGCGCCTGACGATGACCGCCGGCGCGCCGAAGGATCTGCGCCGCAATCTGCAGAACGAGCTGCACGTGGACGATGACGAGGTCATCGAGCTCGACGGCATGATCGGCATCGCCGATCTCAAGGAGCTGGTGCTGAGCAGCCGCCCCGACCTGCTCTGGCCCTCCTTCACCCCGCGCGTGCCCGAGCGGGTGCAGGACCACGACGGCAACATGTTCTCGGCCATCGCCCAGAAGGACATGCTGCTGCATCACCCCTACGAGACCTTCGACATGGTGGTGCGCTTCCTCAAGCAGGCGGCGCTCGACCCGGACGTGGTGGCGATCAAGCAGACGCTCTACCGCACTTCCAAGGACTCGCCCATCGTCGAGGCGCTCTGCGAGGCCGCCGAGGAGGGCAAGTCGATCACCGCGCTGGTCGAGCTGAAGGCGCGCTTCGACGAGGCCGCCAACATCCGCCAGTCGCGCCGTCTCGAGCGCTCGGGCGCGCATGTGGTCTATGGTTTCCTCGAATGGAAGACCCACGCCAAGATCTCTCAGGTGGTGCGCCGCGAGGGCGACAAGCTGGTGACCTACACCCACTGGGGAACAGGCAACTACCACCCGATCACCGCCAAGATCTACACCGACCTGTCGTTCTTCACCTGCGACGCGGCGCTGGGGCGCGACGCGGCCAAGATCTTCAACTATCTCAGCGGCTACGCCATGCCCGAGGGGATGGAGAACCTGGTGATCTCGCCGCACACGCTCAAGCCCAAGATGCTCGAGCTGATCGCCGCCGAGGCCGAGCACGCCCGCGCCGGGCGGCCCGCGAAGATCTGGCTCAAGATGAACTCGCTGATCGAGCCCGACATGATCGACGCGCTCTACGCGGCGAGCCAGGCCGGGGTCGAGATCGATTGCGTGATCCGCGGCATCTGCGGCCTCAAGCCCGGCATCGCGGGGCTGTCCGAGAACATCCGGGTGAAATCGATCATCGGCCGCTTCCTCGAGCATTCGCGCATCGCCTGCTTCGGCAACGGCCACGGCCTGCCGCACAACAAGGCGCGGGTCTTCATGTCCTCTGCGGACTGGATGGGGCGCAACCTCAACCGCCGCATCGAGACCGGGGTCGAGATCCTCAATAAGACCGTGAAGGCGCAGATCGTCAGCCAGATCATGGCGGCGAACCTCGCCGACACCGCGCAAAGCTGGGTGATGGAGCCTACAGGCAAGTTCGCCCGCCACCCGGTGAGCGAGGGCGAGACCCCGTTCAGCTGCCACCGCTTCTTCATGGAGAACCCCTCGCTCTCGGGGCGCGGCTCTGCCGGCGCCGGCGACGTGCCGAAGCTGACCCACGGCGAGGACTGAGCCTTCGGGAAATCGCGACACGGGCCGCAGGGGATGCGGCCCGTTTTCGTTTGCGGGAATGTGGGCGGCTCAGGACGGCGCCTTCTCCACGGTCAGCTGCGGCATCCCGTCCGAAGTCCGGCGCGGGCTGCGCCCCTCGGCGTCAATGGTGCCGCGCAGGTGGTGCCGCCAGTTCGAGAAGCTCGCAAAGCTGACCGTATCGACCGGCGCGTCGAGCTTGATGCCCACCTGCCGGTGGTTGCCGGTGCCCGCGAGCGACACGATCACCCCGCGATAGGCCTGCCCCAGATAGCGCCCCGAGACCCGGTCGCCGAGCACCAGCTCGGGTGGGGCGTTGCGTTGCGACAGGCGGGCATGGAGCGTGTTCCAGTCGCGCGCGCCGTGCTGGCGCGCCACCAGTTCAAGCGCCTGCGAATGGCTGATCGCGGTGCCGCGCGCGGCAAGCGCCTCGCGCAGGGCCTTGGCCTGCGCCTTGGCGGCGTCGAGGGTCAGGATGGCCGGTGTCATGCGACCTCCCGGGGCGCGGTGCCCGGTAAGGCGCGGCCCCCGAAACGGGGGGCGGACCGGCGGGGCCGCCGGTCGCGGCGGGGCGGACAGCGGTCCGCAAGGGATGGCTTGGCGCGTCGGACAGACATCGCAATCTCCTCGTAAGAGGCATTTCGGAGCGGGAGGGAGCCTGCATTGCCCACCAGCGAAATGCATCGAGGGTGAGATGTCGTCTTGCTCCGGGCTTCACCGAGACTTGCGTCCGCAGGCGGCAGGTGCCCGGCACCTTGGCGCGTGCATACGCGGGATCCGGGCGCATGGCAAGCTTGCGGCCCGCCTCCCAACGCCTGCGCCAAGGCCCTGCGGGCGACGGCCAGCCACGGCGCCGCAAAACTGCCGCCAAATCACCTTCCCGTTGCCGCATTTCCTTAGCCGCCGCTTTACCCCCGCCCCTCACTCTGAGCGCTGCGCCATGGGGGCGGCGGCGCGGGCGTGGACTGTCTCGGCTTCCGGTCCGGGCGACGCACCGCTTGCGGCGAAATCGCTGCCTCGAATGCCCCGACCCGGGCCCGTCTCGCGCGAACCGCGCGCTTTCCCCGAACAGCCCCCGTACAGGCATCCCCGAGAACAGGCACCCCATGTCCAGTATCCTGACCAATGACAGCGCGACCATCGCGCTGATGACCCTTCAGAGCATCAACACCAGCATCGCCGAAGTGCAGACCGAGATCTCCACCGGCCGCCGCGTCGCCGGCGCCGAGGACAACGCCGCGGTCTGGGCCATCGCCAAGACCATGGAGGCCGACGTGCTGGGCTACCGCAAGGTGGCCGACAGCCTCGCGCTTGGCGGCGCCACGCTGGCGGTGGCGCGCAGCGGCGCCGAGACGATCACCGACCTGCTGACCGAGATCAAGGGACAGGTGGTCACCGCGCAGGAAGAGAATGTCGACCGCGGCAAGATCCAGAACACCGTTTCCTCGCTGCGCGACCAGATCGACGCCGTGGTCGAGGCGGCGCAGTTCAACGGCCTCAACCTGCTGAACAACCGCGACACCACCGAGGGCTCGGGCAGCGAGCAGGTGCTGGGCTTCCTGCAGCGCGATGCGCAAGGCGTGCGCGGCGTCGACATCAGCATCGGCAAGCAGGATCTCTCGACCGCGCGCAGCACGATCACCGCCTCGGGCGGCAGCTACAGCGCCGCCGCCGTCACCGCCACGCTCAACCTCACCCGCAGCGCCACGCTCGATGCCAGCGGCATCACGGTGAGTGCCGGCATGGCCTTCTCGCTGTCGCTCTACGGCACTGACGGTGACGATTCGACTTTCGTGCAGGCCGATCTGCGCACCACCTCCGGCGCCAGCCAGTCGCGCGCCGAGATGGCCAGCGCGCCGATCTCCTATGTCGCCCGCGACGGCGACGGCATCAGCGACGTGCTCTCGAACCTGTCGCTCGGCTTTGCCAGCTATGCCGGCCGGAGCGGCATCGACAGCTCCGTCCTGCAGGTGCAGGCCTCGGGCAGTTCGCTCAGCATCGCCTCCGAGGTCACCACCGCGAGCGACACCATCGCCGTGCGGCTCAATACGCTGGACGCGGATGCCGGCAACACCATCGGCGGCGGGCTGGAACGGCTCGCCGATCTCGATGTCAGCACCGCCGCCGGCGCCGCCGACGCGCTGGCGACGATCGAGGGGCTGATCGACATCTCTACCAACGCCGCCGCGGCCTTCGGTTCGGACCAGAGACGGCTCGAGACCCAGACCAGCTTCAATGACAGCCTGACCGATGCGATGACCTCGGGAATCGGCGTGCTCGTCGATGCCGATCTCGAGGAAAGCTCGGCCCGACTGCAGGCGCTTCAGGTGCAGCAGCAACTGGCGATCCAGGCCATGTCCATCGCCAACGGCGCCCCTGGCGTGCTGCTCTCGCTGTTCCGCTGATCCTTCCGGGAACGCTCCCGGGCCCCCTCGACGTTGCCCCAAGGAAGAGCTTTCGCCACGCGCCCGAAGCGTGATAGAGCGGGGGCGGACCACAGCCGGGGATGCAGATGGACGGACAAAGCGACTCCGCCCAAGGCGACTGGGGGCCTTTCGGCCGCCCGCTTTTCGAGGATCCGCAGGCCCGACGCCTGTCGCGCGTGGGGGTCGTCGATATCGGCTCGAACTCGGTGCGGCTTGTCGTCTTCGACGGCGCAGCCCGCAGCCCGGCCTATTTCTACAACGAGAAGATCATGTGCGGCCTCGGCGCCGGCATGCCCGAGACCGGGCGGCTCAACCCCGAGGGCAAGGCGCGCGCGCTGTCGGCGCTGGCCCGGTTCCAGACGCTGGCGCGCGGGATGGACCTGCCGCCGCTCACCGCCGTCGCCACCGCCGCCATGCGCGAGGCCGAGGACGGACCCGCCTTCCGCGCCGAGATCGAGAAGCAGACCGGGCTCAAGATCTGGGTCATCGACGGCGAGGAAGAGGCGCGGCTCTCGGCGCAGGGGGTGCTTCTGGGCTGGCCCGGTGCCAACGGGCTGATCTGCGACATCGGCGGCTCCTCGATGGAGCTGGCCGAGCTCTCCGACGGCCAGGTCGGGCGCCGCGTGACCTCGCCCCTCGGGCCGCTGCGTTTCAAGGATCTCGAGGGTGGCCGCAAGGCCCGCGAGAAGCACATCGCCAAGCATATCGACAAGCTCGCCGAGGTGATCGAGCGCCGCGACGCGCAGCTCTTCCTCGTCGGCGGCTCGTGGCGTGCCATCGCCCGCATCGACATGGAGCGCCGCGGCTATCCCCTGCACGTGCTGCACGAATACCGCATGGACAAGGACGCGGTCGCCGAGACGCTGAAATTCATCGAGAAGGCCGATCTCGAGGCGCTGCGCGGCGCCTGCTCGATTTCGTCGGCCCGGATGAGCCTCGTGCCCTATGCCGCCGAGGTGCTGGCCCGGCTGATCGAGACCTTCTCGCCCGCCGGCATCGCGATCTCCTCCTACGGCATCCGCGAGGGGCTGCTCTACGAGCAAATGCCGCAGAAACTGCGCGACCGCGACCCGCTG
>NZ_JBYNAH010000382.1:0-610 GCF_059781815.1 Salipiger sp.
CGCGGCAACTGGGCGCGAAGGTTGTTGCGTCCGCCGATCGTCAGCATCTTGATCCGGGCCGGCACGATTTCGAGCGAGGAAACCGACCGCCGCCAGGCCCAACTCGCGGATCTGCTCATAACGCCGCCACTCGGCGAGATCGAAGTGCGCGACTGGAAAGCGTTCGATCGCGCCGTGACGATCGGCCATCGCCATACGGCCAATCTGCTCGAATCTAAGGGCGATGCCTTTCGCGGCGACCGTAAGGATCCATCAACGACTGGGATCTAAACAGGTGATTGGGCGCCCACGCCGACGGCCGGCTTGACTTGCCCAAAGCGGTTGCGTACACCGCGCGAACCGCATGTCGCACGCGCGATCCGTGTGGGGGTGTAGCTCAGTTGGTTAGAGCGCTGGCCTGTCACGCCAGAGGCCGCGGGTTCGAGTCCCGTCACTCCCGCCACTTTCTAAACTAGTCTTTAGGAACGGTGGTCACCAAAGTCTCTCCTTTTCACGAACCCGCGCTTATTTTTTACTTGCTGTCGCAAGACGGCTCGAGCCTCCTAACGCCCGCCAATTTCCCAAAAACATCAGATATAGAGGCGGCCAGGCATCTTCTTGCTGCGCCTTA
>NZ_JBYNAH010000382.1:620-2268 GCF_059781815.1 Salipiger sp.
CACTGCCGCCGCATGGGCCATGGGCGAGCGGCGTGCGCCTTTTCCAATTCGGACAGTCGCCGTCGCGCTCGCCCTGCAAGTCGGCCTCGCAGCGATCCTGCTCAAAGCCCCGGGGTCGCGCGAACTCTTCGTCGTCCTGAACGCGGTTTTCACGGCCCTGAACGAGGCCACGCGCGCCGGCACATCCGTCGTCTTCGGCTATCTCGGCGGTGCGCCCCTGCCATTTGCAGAAAGCTTTCCGGGCGCGGCATTCGTCCTCGCCTTTCAGGCGCTGCCAATCGTGCTGGTGGTGAGCGCGCTCTCCGCCGTCCTCTTCCACTGGGGCGTGCTCCAACGCGTCGTGCTCGCGTTCTCCTGGGCGTTGCAGCGGGCGCTTGGCATCGGCGGCGCCGTCGGTGTCTCGGCTGCGGCAAACGTCTTCGTTGGCATGGTGGAAGCGCCGCTGCTGGTGCGGCCGTACCTCGCGCGATTGTCGCGATCCGAGCTTTTCATGGTGATGACGCTCGGCATGGCAACCATTGCCGGCACCGTCATGGCGCTCTACGCCGGCCTCGTCGGCAATGCGATCCCCGGTGCACTCGGCCACCTTGTCGCCGCCTCCCTGATTTCGGTACCCGCTGCCGTGTTGGTCGCCCGACTGATGGTGCCGCCGGAGCCGGAGGCCATGCCAACCGGCAAAGAGGAGACAGTGGCGATCGAGACCGGGGAGAGCCATTCCACCCTCGACGCCATCACGCGCGGAACCGCCAACGGCCTCACCCTCTTTTTGAACATCCTGGCGATGCTCATCGTCTTCGTCGCACTCGTCGCGCTGACCAATCAGCTGTTGGCCCTCGGCCCGAATATCGCAGGCGCACCCGTGACGCTCGAGCGGGTGCTCGGATGGGCCATGGCTCCGGTCGCCTGGCTGATCGGCATTCCCTGGGACGAAGTGGTCCGCGCCGGCGGTCTCATCGGGATCAAAACCGTGCTGAACGAATTCTTGGCATACCTGCAACTCTCCAAGCTGCCGCCGGAGGCCATCAGCGATCGCTCCCGTCTAATTTTGACCTACGCCCTGTGCGGTTTTGCCAACTTCGGCTCCCTCGGCATCATGCTCGGCGGGCTCACGACGATGGTGCCCGACCGGCGTAGCGAAATTGTCGGTTTGGGGCTCAAATCCATCGTTTCCGGCACACTCGCGACCCTGATGACCGGGGCGACCGTCGGGCTGCTGACGTGGTGAGCGCGACGCCCGATCCGGCATAAGCGCGTCGGGTCATCAACCCTGCGGCGCCCGACCGCATGTAATCCGGTGGAATTGCCGCCGAATGCCGCGTTTTGTGCGTCCAATCAGGGTGTATTCTTGCCCCCGGAGAGGTCTAACGCGGTCATGAGGTGCTTTCGGCACCGTCGGCCAGGGATTTGCTGCGACATGAACCAGCTACTGATGGATTACCTTCCCATCGTCATCTTCATCGGCGTGGCGCTCGGCATTGGTCTGGCTTTGATGATCGCGCCATTCCTCATCGCCGTGCGGAATCCGGATCCGGAGAAGGTCTCGGCCTATGAGTGCGGCTTTAACTCCTTCGACGACGCCCGCATGAAGTTCGACGTCCAGTTCTACCTGGTCGCCATCCTCTTCATCATTTTCGACCTCGAAGCGGCG
>NZ_JBYNAH010000171.1:0-11763 GCF_059781815.1 Salipiger sp.
TCGATCTTGACTGTTTTACTCGGACAATCTAATCACCGCAAGCATCAACCGGAAAGAGGCCGCAAAAATGCGCCTTTGCCGGAGCAAAGCCAGCCCTCCGCGCCAGCGACCCAACAAGACCAAAGCTGACCGAAGGGACATCCCAATGACACGCAGCACGCTGCGCGGCACCACCGCGCTCATGTTGGCGCTTTGCGCCATGCCGGCCCAGTCGCAGGAAGCGACGAGCGGCTTTCTTGGCACGCTCTACCTGACGCCGGGCAAACGCGACCTGAGCCTTGGCGGCGCGGTCTCGACCACCACGCTCGACGAGACCGAGATCCGCGACCGGCAGGCCGGCACCATCGCCGAGCTGGTCGACACGGTGCCGAGCGTGACACTGATCAACGGCTCGACGCCGCAGGGCTCGGGCATCAACATCCGCGGCTACGGCGCCAACTCGACCTATGGCAACGACCAGAAGATCGCGATCCAGATCGACGGCGCCTCGGTGGGCTCGGAAGAGCTTTACCGCATCGGCACCCAGCTGTTCACCGATCCGTTCCTCTACCGCCAGGTCGAGGTGCTGCGCGGCACCATGGGCAGTTTCGAGTACGGCTCGGGCATCGTCGGCGGCGTGGTCAATCTCGAGACCAAGGACGCCTCGGACCTGACCGGCGGCGTGCCGGGGGTCCGGGTCGGGCAGACGCTTGAGTTCAGCTCGAACACCGCCGGGATCACCAGTTCGACGACGATAGCCTGGCAGCCGACCGAGCGCGCGGAGTTCCTGCTGAACTACACCTGGCGGCAGCAGGACGATCAGGTCGACGGCAATGGCGACGTGATCGGCAACAGCGAGTTCGCCACGCCCTCGGGGCTGCTGAAGGGCAAGTTCACCTTCGGCGAGACCGACGCCCACAGCATCACGCTGTCCTATTCGCGCACCGTCTCGGACGAGAAGGACGTGCCCTACGACACCTTCGGCACGACCTCGGGCAGCTTCGGCAATGTCGACCGTGTGACCGACACGCGGCAGGCCTCGCTGACCTATGGCTACAACCCGGCGAGTGATCTGATCGACCTCACCGCGCAGCTCTCCTACGCCGACCAGAAGATCGACTACAGCTACGTCTCCGGCTCCTCGCCGCTCGAGACCACGCCGACCTGGCCGTTCCTCGCGGCCACGGTGAACGCCGAGCAGCGCTACGAGACCACCAAGCTGGTGGTCAAGAACACCGCCCGCTTCGACACCGGCCTGCTGTCGCACGCGCTGCGCAGCGGTGCCGAGGTCTCGCGCCGGGTGCGGGCCGACAACGATGCCGCCAGCGCGCCGGGCGGCGAGGACAACCGCTTCGCGCTGTTCCTGATCGACGAGATGCGGCTCGGCGGCTTCACGGTGACGCCGGCGCTGCGCTACGAGACCGCCAAGGTCGAGAGCGCCGGCGATTACGGCACCTTCGAGAACGACGCGCTGATGGGCGGGCTGGCGCTGGCCTATGAGTTCGACAACGGCGTTTCGGTGTTCGGCAGCTGGTCGCACACCGAGGGCCTGCCGATCATCGACGATCTCGGATCGAGCGACGCGGCGGCCTACAAGATGTCGACGACGGAGAAATCCGAGACCTACGAGATCGGCGCCTCCTACGCGGCGCGCGACCTGCTGACCGCGGGCGACGATTTCTCGATCCGGGCGAACTATTACGACACCAAGCTCTGGGACGTGACCAGCTACACCATGTCGGGCTCGACCAGCACGCTGCTCGACGAGGTGCAGACCTACGGCTACGAGCTCGAAGCCTCTTACGGGCTGTCGAACGGGGTGTATTTCGACCTCCACGGCTCCACCGCCGAGGGCAAGGAGAAGGTCTACAACACCTCCTCGACCGACTGGCGCAACCTGCCGGCCACCACGGTGGGCCTGACCGTGGGCCGCAAGTGGACCGAGGCGCTCGACCTGAGCTGGGAGGTCCGCCACACCACCGGCGCGCATGATGCGCTGCTCGAGGACGTGGACGACTACACGGTGCACAACCTCCGCGCCACCTGGAGCCCGCAGGACGGGGCGCTCGAGGGCACCGAGATCCGTTTCGGTCTGGAGAACGCCTTCGACCTCGATTACACCTCGCATCTGGCCTCCCGGAAGGCCCCCGGCCGGACCTTCAAGGTCAGCCTGTCGAAACTCTTCTGACCGCGCGCCGCAGTTTCCCTCGCGGCTCACACAGAAGGGCGCTCCCCGGAGCGCGGTGGCGTATTCCAGCCGGTGGAATACGCCACTTTCCCGCTCAAGCCTTTGCCCCATGGCCCACGCAGCGCAGCCCGGCCCACAGCCCGATGGCCGACCCGCGCACCGGCGCAGCGTCCCCGCTCTTCAGCAAGTCCAACTCCTGCAAGATCCCGTCAGGCGGAAGGGCGGTGGCCACACGCGGCGCTCAAACCGTCGCCACGCCCCGTGTTTCTTCTGGCCAAAAATATCCCGGGGGTGAATTGGCGCTCCGCGCCAAGAGGGGGCAGCGCCCCCTGCCGCCCGCGCCACAAGAGCGAAGCCCGGGCAGGGGCCACGAAGCCCCCACCCGGACCCGCGATCACTCCAGCTCGATGAGCAGGTCCTTGGCGTCGATCTGGCCGCCGGGCTGCACGTGCACGGCCTTGACGGTGGCGTCGCGCTCGGCGTGCAGGCCGGTCTCCATCTTCATCGCCTCGATGGTGAGAAGCAGATCGCCTTCCTTGACCTGCGCCCCCGCCTGCACCGCGACCGAGGCCACGACGCCGGGCATCGGCGCGCCGATGTGGTTGGGGTTGCCGACCTCGGCCTTGGGGCGCGCGGTCGAGCTCGCCTTGGCCTTGCGGTCGGGCACCCGCACCGTGCGCGGCTGGCCGTTGAGTTCAAAGAACACCCGCACCTCGCCATCGTCCTGGGTCTCGCCCACGGTGATCAGACGGATCTCGAGCGTCTTGCCCGGGTCGATCTCGGCGGTGATCTGTTCCTCGGGCGCCATGCCGTAGAAATAGGTCATCGTCGGCAGCACCCGGACGGGGCCGTATTCCTCGTGCCGCGCCACGTAGTCGGTGAAGACCTTGGGATACATCAGATAGCCGTTGAAATCCTCGTCGTCGAACTCGACATCGGGGAACTTGTCCTGAAGCTCCTTGCGCAGCGCCGCGAAATCCGCAGGCGGCAGGTGCTTGCCCGGGCGCTCGGTGTTGGGCGCCTCGCCCTTCAGCACCTTCTTGACGATGCCCTCGGGGAAGCCGCCCGGCGGTTGGCCGAGATTGCCGCGCATCATGTCGATCACCGAGTCGGGGAAGCTCACGTCGCTCTTCGGATCCTCGACCTGCGCGCGGGTCAGCCCCTGGCTCACCATCATCAGCGCCATGTCGCCCACCACCTTCGAGGACGGCGTCACCTTGACGATGTCGCCGAACATCATGTTGACGTCGGCATAGGTCTTGGCGACCTCGTGCCAGCGCTCCTCGAGCCCGAGCGAGCGTGCCTGCGCCTTGAGGTTGGTGAACTGGCCGCCCGGCATCTCGTGCAGGTAGACCTCCGAGGCCGGGGCCTGCAGGCCGCTCTCGAAGGCGGCGTACTGGCCGCGCACAGCTTCCCAGTAGTTCGAGATCTCGCGGATCACGTCGACATCGAGCCCGGTGTCGCGCTCGGTGTGGCGCAGCGCCTCGACCACCGAGCCCAGCGTCGGCTGCGAGGTGTTGCCCGAAAGCGCGTCCATCGCCGCGTCCACCGCGTCGACCCCGGCCCGCGCCGCCTCGAGGATGGTGGCGATGCCGGCGCCCGAGGTGTCGTGGGTGTGGAAGTGGATCGGCAGGCCGACCTCCTCCTTCAGCGCCTTGACCAGCGGGCCGGCGGCGGAGGGCTTGAGCAGCCCCGCCATGTCCTTCAGCCCCAGCACATGCGCGCCGGCGTCCTTCAGGGATTTGCCCATCTCGACATAGTACTTGAGGTCATACTTGGCGCGGTCGGGATCGAGGATGTCACCGGTGTAGCAGATCGTGCCCTCGCAGATCTTGCCGCTGTCGATCACCGCGTCCATCGCCACGCGCATGTTCTCGACCCAGTTCAGGCTGTCGAACACCCGGAACACGTCGACGCCGCTCTCGGCGGCCTGCGCCACGAAGCTCTGCACCACGTTGTCGGGATAGTTGGTGTAGCCCACGCCGTTGGAGGCGCGCAGCAGCATCTGCGTCATGATGTTGGGCATCTTGGCGCGGATGTCGCGCAGGCGCTGCCACGGGCATTCCTGCAGGAAGCGGTAGGCCACGTCGAAGGTCGCGCCGCCCCAGCATTCGACCGAGAACAGGTTCGACATGTTGGCGGCATAGGCCGGCGCCACCTTGATCATGTCGAGCGAGCGCATCCGGGTCGCCAGCAGCGACTGGTGGCCGTCGCGCATGGTGGTGTCGGTGATCAGCAGCTGCTTCTGCGCCGCCATCCAGTCGGCCACCGCCTGAGCGCCCTTCTCCTCGAGCAGGGTGCGGGTGACCGGGGGCGTGATCTCGACGCGGCGCTCCGGCGGGCGCGCGGGCTTGAGCTCGGCGGCGGGGCGGGCGCGGCCCTGCACCTCGGGGTGACCGTTGACGGTGATGTCGGCGATGTAGGTCAGCACCTTGGTGCCGCGGTCGCGGCGCTTCTTGAAGTCAAAAAGCTCGGGCGTCGTGTCGATGAACTTGGTGGTGTACTGGTTGTTGAGGAAGGTCGGGTGCTTGAGCAGGTTGATGACGAAGTCGATATTCGTGCTCACCCCGCGGATGCGGAACTCGCGCAGGGCGCGGTCCATGCGCTTGATCGCCTTCTCGGGCGTCGGCGCCTTGGCCGTCACCTTCACCAAGAGCGAGTCGTAGTAGCGGGTGATCACCCCGCCGGCATAGGCGGTGCCGCCGTCGAGGCGGATGCCCATGCCGGTGGCCGAGCGATAGGCCGAGATGCGGCCATAATCGGGGATGAAGTTGTTGGTCGGATCCTCGGTGGTGATCCGGGTCTGCAGCGCGTGGCCGGTGAGCTTCACGTCATATTGCGAGGCCTTGCCGGTGGCCTCCGACAGGCTCTTGCCCTCGGCGA
This sequence comes from Salipiger sp., assembly GCF_059781815.1. Lineage (NCBI taxonomy): Bacteria > Pseudomonadati > Pseudomonadota > Alphaproteobacteria > Rhodobacterales > Roseobacteraceae > Salipiger > Salipiger sp. The sequence goes on from NZ_JBYNAH010000171.1 coordinate 5,051, forward strand.
TCATGATCTGCGCCTGCACGATATCGATGCCGGTGACCTCTTCGGTCACCGTGTGCTCGACCTGCACCCGCGGGTTCACTTCGATGAAGTAGAACTTGCCGGTCTCCATATCCATCAGGAACTCGACGGTGCCGGCGCATTCATAGTTCACATGGGCGCAGATCTTGCGGCCGAGCTCGCAGAGCTCTTCGCGCTGCGCCTCGGAGAGATAGGGGGCAGGGGCGCGCTCGACGACCTTCTGGTTGCGGCGCTGCACCGAGCAGTCGCGCTCGTAGAGGTGGTAGATGTTGCCCTGCTTGTCGCCGAGGATCTGCACCTCGACGTGGCGGGCGCGGGTGATCATCTTCTCGAGATAGCCCTCGCCATTGCCAAAGGCCGCCTCGGCCTCGCGACGTCCCTCGAGCACCTTTTCCTTCAGCTCCTTGCCGCTTTCGATCGGGCGCATGCCGCGCCCGCCGCCGCCCCAGCTCGCCTTGAGCATCAGCGGGTAGCCGATCTCCTCGGCCTCCTTGGCGATGGCGTCGAAATCGTCGCCCAGCACCTCGGTTGCGGGGATCACCGGCACGCCGGCCTGGATCGCCACCTTGCGGGCAGAGGCCTTGTCGCCAAGCGCGCGCATGGTCTCGGCCTTGGGGCCGATGAAGGTGATGCCGGCCTCGACGCAGGCATCGACGAATTCCGGGTTCTCGGAGAGCAGGCCATAGCCCGGGTGGATCGCGTCGGCCCCGGACTCCTTGGCCACCCGGATGATCTCGGGGATGCTCAGGTAGGCCGCGACCGGGCCCAGCCCCTCGCCGATGCGATAGGCCTCGTCGGCCTTGAAGCGGTGAAGTCCGAGTTTGTCCTCTTCGGCATAGACGGCAACGGTCTTCTTACCCATCTCGTTGGCCGCCCGCATGATGCGGATGGCAATCTCGCCGCGGTTCGCGATGAGGATCTTCTGAAACTCGGACATTCTTTGTACTTCCTCCTTGGTGGTCTCACTCCGGACCAACGGCGGGATTGAACGCGATGCCGCGATGCAGCGCAAGATGGGTTTGCAAATTTAACATGCAGATCAGATACATTTGCAAAGTTGGGCGCTCGTTCGGTCGAATTTCCGAAATATTGTCATAATTCAGCCGACTGATCGTGCAATCCGTTGCCTTCAAGGGTTTGGTTTCGCGTTTGGCGCTAGGGGACGTCTGTTCATGGCATTCAGGTTCGGTATCGTCGCGCTGTCCAGCATCACCGGGGCGGACCCCGTCAGCGGGTCGCAATCGGACGACACCAGCACCGTCGGCACCACCATCGGCGACGTGATGTCGTTCTCGAGCGCCGGCGATGTGGCGGCGGAGACCGCCGATGGCGATTTCCCCGACGATGGCGGCGCTGACCTCATCGCGCCGTTGACCATCAACGGCACGACCTATGCGGCCGGCTCCCGGGTCGAGGCCGACTGGGAGGTGATCACCCAGGACCCCGACACCGGCTATTATTACCGTGTCACCGGCCTCTATATCGAGGACGATCCCGTCGGCGTGGCGATCTCGCGGGCCTGGGACGCCAGCACCGGGCAATACGTGGCGGGCGATGCCGGGGTCTACCAGCCGGGCACCGAGATCACCCAGATCGATGGCGACGATCTCGACGGGACGCCGAACCAGACGCAGTTCACCACCGACAGCAACTATGCCGACTATGGCGGGCAGGACGGCATCGGCAACGATGCGCATCTGACCGACAGCAATGGTGTGGTGATGTGTTTCGCAGCCGGGACCCGCATCGCGACGCCTCGGGGCGAGATCGCGGTCGAGGATCTGCGCGAGGGCGACCTTGTCTGCACGCTCGATTCCGGCGATCAGCCGCTGCGGTTCATCGGGCAGCGGGTGCTGGGCGCGGATGATCTCGCCCGCGCGCCGCAGCTCAATCCGATGCGCATTCGCGCCGGGGTGCTGGGGCAGGGGCTGCCGCTGCGCGATCTGGTGGTGTCGCCGCAGCACCGGCTCTTGTTGCGCTCGCGCATCGCAGAGCGCATGTGCGGGACATCCGAGGTGCTCGTCGCGGCCCGACAGCTGCGCCATCTGAAAGGCATCGCGCAGGTCGCGGCCGAGCAGGTGGCCTATTATCATCTTCTCTTCGACCGCCACGAGATCGTCTTGGCCGAGGGCGCGCCCGCGGAATCGCTCTATCTGGGAGACCGCAGCCTGAGCGGATTGCCCGAGGCGTTGCGGGCCGAGTTGCACGCGCTGTTTCCGGACCTCGCGAGCCTGCGGCCGACCGCCTCGCGCCCGCTGATCGAGGGGCCGCGCGCCAAGCGTCTGGTTTTGCGCCATCGCCGCAACCGGCGTGCGCTTCTGGCGGCCTGACAGAGACCGTGACGGCTTCGCGCATGGCTTGAAAGATTGGTGAGAACATTGCGCGAACGCCATCTTTCCATCCCGCGCCGCAACCGCTAGATTGGGGCCATGAGCAGTTTCGATGACATGGACGCCTTCGAAGGCGCTTCGCTGTCCGCGCGCGCCATGGCCGCGCGCCCGGCGCCCTATCTCGACGATCTGAACCCGGCGCAGCGCGAGGCGGTCGAACGGCTCGACGGGCCGGTGCTGATGCTCGCAGGCGCCGGCACCGGCAAGACCAAGGCGCTGACCTCGCGCATCGTGCACCTGCTGGTCAGCGGCAAGGCGCGCCCAAACGAGATCCTGTCGGTGACCTTCACCAACAAGGCCGCGCGCGAGATGAAGACCCGGGTGGGGCGGATGCTCGGCCAGCAGATCGAGGGCATGCCGTGGCTCGGCACCTTCCACGCCATCTGCGTCAAGCTCCTGCGCCGTCATGCCGAGCTCGCGGGGCTCAAGTCGAATTTCACCATCCTCGACACCGACGATCAGATCCGCCTGCTCAAGCAGCTGCTCTCGGCCAACAATATCGATGAAAAGCGCTGGCCGGCGCGGCAGCTCTCTGGGCTGATCGACCACTGGAAGAACCGCGCCTGGACCCCCGCCAAGGTGCCCGCCTCCGAGGCCTCGGCCTTCAACCACCGCGGCACCGAGCTCTACGAGCAGTACCAGACCCGCCTGCGCGAGCTCAACGCCTGCGATTTCGGCGACCTGCTGTTGCATGTGGTGACGATCTTTCAGGCCCATCCCGACATTCTCGAGCAATATCAGCGCTGGTTCCGCTACATCCTCGTCGACGAGTATCAGGATACCAACGTCGCCCAGTATCTCTGGCTGCGGCTCTTGGCGGGCGGGCACAAGAACATCTGCTGCGTCGGCGATGACGACCAGTCGATCTATGGCTGGCGCGGTGCCGAAGTGGGCAACATCCTGCGGTTCGAAAAGGATTTTCCCGGCGCCCACGTGGTGCGGCTGGAGCAGAACTATCGTTCGACGGCGCATATCCTCGCCGCCGCCTCCGGCGTCATCCGTGGCAACGAGGGCCGGCTCGGCAAGGAGCTCTGGACCGCGGCCGAGGGCGGCGAAAAGGTCCGCCTGATCGGCCATTGGGACGGCGAGGAAGAGGCGCGCTGGATCGGCGAGGAGATCGAGTCGCTGCAGACAGGCACCCGCGGGCTCGACCCCAAATCGCTCGACGACATCGCCATCCTGGTGCGCGCCTCGCACCAGATGCGCGCCTTCGAGGACCGTTTCCTGACCATCGGCCTGCCGTATCGCGTCATCGGCGGCCCGCGCTTCTACGAGCGCATGGAGATCCGCGATGCCATGGCCTATTTCCGCCTCGTGGTCTCGCCCGATGACGATCTCGCCTTCGAGCGCATCGTCAACACCCCCAAGCGCGGTCTCGGCGACAAGGCGCAGCAGCTGATCCAGCACACCGCGCGCGAGTTTGGCGTGTCGCTGCTCGACGGTGCCCGCATCGCGGTCGATGAGGGGCGGATCAAGGGCAAGGGCGGCGGCCATCTGCGCCAGCTCTGCGAGAACCTCGCGCGCTGGCGCGAGACCATGCTCGGCCCGGTGCTGCGCGGCGGCGAGCTGGCCGATGACGGCATCGAGGACGCGGTGATCGACAACGAGGAGCCGCTGACCGTGGGCGAGACCCGGCGCGGCGCGCCGCGGATGACCCATATGGAGCTCGCCGAGATGATCCTCGACGAGAGCGGCTACACCGCCATGTGGCAGAACGACAAGACGCCCGAGGCGCCGGGCCGGCTCGAGAACCTGAAGGAACTCGTCAAGGCGCTCGAGCAGTTCGAGAACCTGCAGGGCTTCCTCGAACACGTGGCACTGATCATGGACAACGAGACCGAGGAGAGCGGTGCCAAGGTCTCGATCATGACCCTGCACGCCGCCAAGGGGCTTGAGTTCCCGGTGGTGTTCCTGCCGGGCTGGGAAGACGGGCTGTTCCCGTCGCAGCGCTCGATGGACGAGAGCGGACAGAAGGGGCTCGAGGAAGAGCGCCGGCTGGCTTACGTGGGGATCACCCGCGCCGAAGAGCTCTGCACGATCTCCTTTGCCGGCAACCGCCGGGTGTTTGGCCAGTGGCAGAGCGCCTTGCCCTCGCGCTTCATCGACGAGCTGCCCGAGCAGCATGTCGAGGTGCTGACCCCGCCGGGGCTCTATGGCGGCGGCTTCGGCGCCGCGGCGCCCTATGGCGCGGGCTCGGGGCTCGAGAGCCGTGCGGCCGAGGCCAATGTTTACAATTCGCCGGGCTGGAAGCGGCTGCAGGAGCGCTCGGGCCAGCGCCCGGTGAGCCAGCCGCGCGAGAGCCGCAACACGGTGATCGACCTGCAGGCGGTGTCGGCCTTCGAGACCGGGCAGAGGGTGTTCCACCAGAAATTCGGCTACGGCGCGGTGATCGGCATCGAGGGCGACAAGCTCGAAATCGATTTCGAGAAGGCCGGGGTCAAGAAGGTCGTCGCGCGGTTTGTCCACGCCGAGAACGACGTCCCGTTCTGACAAGCCCTACGCGAAGGTCTTGGCGTAAGCTGCCGTAATCACGGATCTTCTGTGAAGGCGTCGCCGGGCCTCAGCCGCGCGGCATCCGCAGCACGATGTTGCGCCCGCCCTTGGTGAGGCGCAGCTCGGCATCGCCGATGGCCGCCACCCGGCCGCCATCGAGCCGGTCGCCGACCTTGACGTTCTGTAGCCGCCCGTTCGACAGCCGCACCAGCGCGCGCCGGTTCGAGGCGCTGCCGAAGACGCCGATCAGGTTCATGTCGCGCAGGTTGATCTGGTTCGCCGTGGTCGCTTCGCGGGCCACGTTGGCGTTCTGCGGCACGCGCGGACCGGGCTGGATGCGCACGGGCGCGGCGGATGCGGTCGCCACCTGCCGGGTGTCGCGCCGCGCCGCCTGCTGCACGAGGCTCGACATGTTGCCGGGCCGGGTCTGCGGCTCGAGCGAACTAGCCACCGCGCGCGCGGTGCCGCTGGGCTGCGCGGGCGCTTCGAGCGCCTCTTCCAACGCTGCCGCGATGTCTTCGGTGACGGCCTCAACCGGAGCCTGTCCCGCGACGCTGGCAGGGCGGCGGACCGGGCGCTTGATCGCCAGCTCCGCGACAGAGATGCCGCCCAGCGAGACGCGCTCGGTCTGTTCGACCAGATCGCCGGGGCGCCGCCGCGGGCGGCTGTCGCGCAGCGGGTTGGTCGCGATGATGGCGGCGTCGGGGGGCGCTGCCGCGACGGCGGCCTCGTCCTCAACGCTCTGGCGTTGGGGCGGCACCTGCGGCGGCGGGCCGGTAAACACGCGGTGCCCGTCGGGCGAGATCGCGCCCTCGGGCGTTGCCCGGACCAGCCCGCGCGGATCGAGATCGAAGCGCACGTCCGGCCCCGGGGGCAGGCGCAGGGGCTCAAGCGTCGCATCTGTGTTGGCGCCCGGCGCCGGCGGCAGGGCGATGGCGTCAAACTGCCCGACCGCCGGATCGACGGAGGAAATGTAGAGATCGTCGACATTGTCCGCGCCGGGTTCGCGCGGGGCGGTGGGGGCGCGCTGCCAGATGCCGGTGGCGGCATAGCGCGCGGCGGCCTCTTCCGGCGACAAGGTCTGCGCGGCGCTCGCGGGCGTGGGCGTGGGCTCCGAGACGGGGTCGGGGAGCAGGGCGGCGGCCTCGAGCACGGCTTCTGCCCCGATCGCCGGGTCGGCCTCGGTGAGATCGTCCGCCGCCTCGGCCTCGGGCGTGACCCCCGGCGTCTCGTCGACCGGGATGGCGGCGGCGATGGCGGTGCTCTCGTCGTTGCTGCGGAACAGGCCGGAGATGCCGTCGTCGAGGAATACCGAGGCCCAGGCCGCAACCGCGGCCATGAAGAGCAGCAGCGCCGCGGTCAGCATCAGCCCGAGGAAACGCGGCTTGCCGCCGATCTCCTGCTCGCGCGCGCCGAACACCGTCATCCGCCGGCGCTCTTCCTCGGGATCGGCGGCCGCCGCGGCGGCTGCGAGCTGAGCTGTCGCCGGCCCCGGATCCTCGCCCCGGTTGCGGCGCATTGCGAGGACCTGCAGCGGCTCCGGCCCCTCCGCAGGAGGGACGGGTGCCGCGCTTACTTCCGGGGCCGGCGCTTGCGGCGTCTTTTTCTTGGTTTTCTTTGGCTTGGGCGCCGGCTTTGATGTGGCTGCATCGTCCGCTGCGAGGGGCGGGCGCTTCGCCGGATCGCCGTCCGCTGCCGCCCGTACCGCAGGTGCCCGCGGCGCGCTGGCGGGCGGTGGGACGTCACGGGTCGCGCGAATGCTTGAGAAACTCGCCGCGGCGGTCTCGGACGGCACCGCCGGGCTGGGCGGCA
>NZ_JBYNAH010000172.1:0-11714 GCF_059781815.1 Salipiger sp.
GCACTGACTGTCGAGGTCCTTCGGACTTGGCAGGGATAAATCGAGAGGCTCGACGCTCGGATCGCCATCCCGCGGGCCGGCGATGGCGCGGCGTCGTCCTGATCCCGATAGGTCTCTCTTCAAAGATCGAACAGCGTCGCCGTCGCGTAGGCCGGGGCCAGAAGCGCCCGGCGCCAGCTGCCCAGCGGGAAGCGGCGGGGGGCCTTGCGCATGACCTCGGGGTAGGGCCCGCGCGGCGGCTTGCCCTGCACCAGATCGGCCAGCAGCATGCCGGTGTGGCTCGCCATGGCGACGCCGTTGCCGTGATAGCCCAGCCCGGCGAACAGGCCCGGGTGATCCGGCACGGCTCCGGCAAAGGGCGTCAGGCTCGCCATCAGACAGACCAGCCCCTCCCATTCATGGGTGATCTCGGCCCCCTGCCACGCGGGGAACATTCGAGTGAAATCGGCGCGGATCTTGCGCGAGATCGACGCCTGCGCCCGCGGCGTGGCGGTGAGCCCGCCGCGCATCCCGAACAGGAAGCGCCCGTTCGGCATCAGGCGGAAGTAATGCAGCAGCACCCGCGTGTCATAGGCCATCTGCTGCGAGGTCCAGCCCTGCGCGTCGAGCTGGGATTGCTCGAGCGGCGCGGTGACGATGACGCTCGACTGGACCGGCAGGTAGCGGGCACGCAGCCAGTCGGGCAGATCCTCCGACGAATAGCCGTTGGTGGCGAGGGTCACGCGGTCGGCGGTCAGCGTGCCATGCGGCGTCTCGAGCTGCCAGCGCCCGTCCTTGCGCAGCGCGGTGACCGGGCTGTGCCCGTGCAGGACGGCCCCGGCCCCGAGCGCGGCGCGGGCGAGGCCGGCGTGATACTTGCGCGGGTTGAGCGCGAAGCCGATGGGCGTCGTCATGGCGCCGAAGAACGGCCCCGAAAGCCCGTGCGCCGCCATCTCCTCAAGCTCGATGAGCTGCGGCGTGACGCCGTATTCGCGCTCGGTCTCCTCAATCTCCGCTCGCATCTTGGCAAACGCCCGTGGCGAGTGGGCGATCAGCGTCTCGCCCTCGGAATGGGTGTCGGCCTCGATGCCGTTCTCGTCGATCAGGCGGCGGGCGGTGGCGACGGCGGCCTTCTCGGTGGCGCGCCAGCCGCGCAGGGCGGACTCGCCGTAGCGCCGCCGCAGATGGCCGCTCGAGGCCTTGGAGCCGCCGAGGCAGCAGAAGCCGCCGTTGCGGCCCGAGGCGCCGTAGCCCGCGTGCTCGGCTTCGAGCACGGTGACCTCGACCCTGTCCTGCGCAAGATGCAGCGCCGCCGAGAGTCCGGTGAAGCCGCCGCCGATGATCGCGACCTCGCTATGGCGCGGGCCGGGCAGCGCGGGCCAGTCGTCGGGCGCGACGGTGTCGGCCCAGTAGCACTTGCCCTGCGGCCCGTAGGCCGGGGCCTCGTAGATCCGTTTCATTCGCTGCGCTCGGCCGCCTGTTCATCGCGCGCCTGCGCCACCGCCGCCCGCTTGGTCACGATCGAGGCGGTGATGACGCCCGCGGTGACGATGCCGATGAGGATGGTCGAGAGCGCGTTGATCTCGGGGCTGACGCCGAGGCGCACCGCCGAGAAGATCTTGATCGGCAGGGTGGTGGCCGACGGCCCGGTGGTGAAGCTCGCGATCACCAGGTCGTCGAGCGACAGTGTGAAGGCCAGCAGCCAGCCCGAGATCACCGCCGGCGCGATGATCGGCAGGGTGACCAGACGGAACGCCTCGAAGGGCGAACAGCCGAGATCGAGCGCCGCCTCCTCGAGCGAGCGGTCGAAGCTGGTCAGCCGCGACGACACCACCACCGAGACGTAGCACATCGAGAACGTGGTATGCGCCAGCACGATGGTCAGCACGCCGCGATCGAGCCCGATGCCGATGAACAGGAGCAGCAGCGACAGGCCGGTGATCACCTCGGGCATGACGAGCGGCGCGTAGATCATGCCGGAAAACAGCGTCCGGCCCCAGAACCGCCCGGCGCGCACCAGCACATAGGCCGCCATCGTGCCGAGCACCGTGGCGATGGTCGAGGAGAACACCGCGACCTTGAGCGTCACCCAGGCCGCGTCAAGGAACTCCTTGTTGCGGAACAGCTCGCCATACCACTTGGTCGAGAAGCCGGCCCAGACGGTGACCAGGCGGCTTTCGTTGAAGCTGTAGACCACCAGCAGGATCATCGGCAGGTACAGGAAGGCGAAGCCGAGCGTCAGCGAGGTGACGTTGAACCAGGAAAAGCGTCTCATCCTTCGGCCTCCCGTGCCTTCTGCTCGTTGCGCTGGAACAGGATGATCGGGATGATCAGGATCAGCAGCAGGATCACCGCCACCGCAGAGGCCACCGGCCAGTCGCGGTTGGAGAAGAACTCTTCGAACAGCACCTTGCCGATCATCAGCGTGCCGGAGCCGCCGAGCAGCGAGGGAATGACGAACTCGCCGATCGCCGGGATGAAGACGAGGAAGCAGCCGGCGATGATGCCGTTGCGCGACAGCGGCCAGGTCACCAGCCAGAAGGCGGCGAGCTTGGAGCAGCCGAGATCCTCGGCGGCCTCGATCAGGCTCTCGTCCATCTTCTCGAGCGCCGAGTAGATCGGCAGCACCATGAAGGGCAGGTAGGTGTAGACGATGCCGATATAGACCGCGCTATTGGTGTTCATGATCTGCAGCGGCGCGTCGATGACCCCGAGCCAGAGCAGCACGGTGTTGAGCGTGCCTTCGTTCGACAGGATCCCCATCCACGAGTAGACCCGGATCAGGAACGAGGTCCAGAACGGCAGGATCACCAGCATCAAGAGTGTCGGGCGCCATTCATTCGGCGCGCGCGCCATGCCGTAGGCGATGGGATAGCCCACCAGCAGCGTCAGAAGGGTCGAGATCAGCGCGATCTTCAGCGAGCTGACATAGGCCTTCCAGTAGAGATCGTCGGTGGTGAGGAAGACGAAATTCTCGAAATCGAGCTCGGAAAAGAAGGCGCGGAGGCCCTCCCAGCCGAGCGAGAGGTCGAGCTGCGGGGTGTAGGGCGGGCGGGCCAGCGCGACGTCCGACAGCGAGATCTTGAGCACGATCACGAAGGGGACGAGGAACAGGACCAGCAGCCAGAGATAGGGAATGGCGATCAGGGTGAAGCGGCGCATGGCTTATTCCTCGAGCACGACGCCGGCGGTTTCGGTAAAGCCGATCCAGACCTCGTCTTCCCAGGTGATGTGCCGGTTCGAGAGGCGCCGGGCGTTGACCATCTGCGCCTTGACCATCCGCCCGGTGGCCAGCTCGACATGGTAGGTCGAGATGTTGCCGAGATAGGCGATGTCGATGACCTTGCCGGGCAGTACGTTGGGCCGGTCGGGCTTTTCGAGGTCGATGGTGACCTTCTCGGGGCGGATCGACAGGGTCACCGGCTTGCCGGCGAGCGCCGGGTCGGCATTGGCGGCGATGATCGGCGGCTGGCCCTCGGCCCAGTCGATGAGGATGCCGCCGGGCTTGATCGCGGGGGCAGGGGCTGGGGCGGGTTTCGGCGCCGGTCTGGCGGCGGCCTTGGCCTCGGCCTTGCGGGCGGCGGCGAGCTCTTCGGGGCTCGGCGGCGGCAATTGCGGCGTGGCGAGATCGCGCTGGCCGAGGAAGCGGGCGAAGACCTTCTTGTAGAGCCACTCGCCGCGCTCGTTGGGCGCGGGTTGGCGTGCATCGGTCGGGGCGTCGCTCTTCGCGGGGGCCTCGGGGGGGGTCTCCTCCGCCGCGGGCGCGGCGTCTTCGACCGGGGCCGGCGCGGGCTCCGGGGCTACCGGCTCTTCGGGGCGCGGCTTGGCGGTGCCGGGGATCAGGTTCACGTCGCCGATGAAATCGGCCACGTAGACCGAGTTCGGCGCCTCGTAGATCACGTCGGGCGTGTCGACCTGCACCAGACGGCCCTCGTCCATCACCGCGATGCGGGAGGCCACGGTCATCGCCTCTTCCTGGTCGTGGGTCACGATCACGAAGGTGGTGCCGGTCTTTTCCTGGATATCCATCAGCTCGAACTGCGTCTCTTCGCGCAGCTTCTTGTCGAGCGCGCCGAGCGGCTCGTCGAGCAGCAGGAGCTTTGGCGCCTTGGCGAGGCTGCGCGCCAGCGCCACGCGCTGCCGCTGGCCGCCGGAAATCTGGTGCGGCTTGCGCCTGGCGAACTTGGTCAGGCGGGTGAGGCGCAGCATCTCCTCGACGCGCTCCTCGATCATCGCCTTGTCCTTGCTCTCGCGCCTGAGGCCGAAGGCGATGTTGTCCCAGATCGACAGGTGCGGGAACAGCGCGTAGCTCTGGAACATCATGTTCACCGGGCGCTTGTTCGGCGGGACGTCGATGATGTCCTGCCCGCCCAGAAGGATATGGCCGTCGGTCACGCTCTCGAAGCCCGCGAGCATCCGCATCATCGTCGTCTTGCCGCAGCCCGAGGGGCCGAGCAGGGCGAAGAACTCGCGCTCGTAGATCTTGAGCGAGAGGTCGTCGATCGCGGTGAACTCGCCGAAGCGCTTGGACACGTTGCGGAACTCGATCAGGGGCTTCTTATCGGGGTATTCCCCGGGGGAAAATACGGTCTGGGCCATGTGGGGGATTCGTCCTGTCAGAGAAAGGCCCGCGCCTTGGGAAAGGCGCGGGCCGGTCAGTCGCGGATCAGGTGCCGGACTTGATCTTGGTCCACAGGCGCGTCACGGCGCGCTGGACCTTCGGCTCGTAGGGCGTGGTGGTGTAGGTGTTTTCCATCGCCTCGGGCGTCGGGTAGATCGCCGGATCGCCGATCACGTCCTCCTCGAGGAACTCCTGCGAGGCCTTGTTGCCGTTGGCGTAATAGACGTAGTTCGACGCCGCCGCCATGTTCTCGGCATCCATGATGAAGTTCAGGAAGGTGTGCGCCGCCTCCGGGTTCGGAGCGTCAACCGGAATGGCCATCTGGTCGAACCACATCTGCGCGCCCTCGTCGGGGGCATAGTAGGAGACCTCGACGCCGTTGTCGGCCTCGGCAGCGCGGTCACGCGCCTGCAGGATGTCACCGGACCAGCCCACTGCCACGCAGACATCGCCATTGGCCAGCGCGTTGATGTATTCCGAGCTGTGGAACTTCTGGATGTAGGGCCGGATCGCCATGTAGACGTCTTCGGCCTTGGCGATGACGTCGGGATCGTGGCTGTCGGGGTCTTCGCCGATGTAGTTCAGCGCCGCCGGGATCATCTCGGAGGGCGCATCGAGGAACATCACGCCGCATTCGGCGAGCTTTTCCATGTTCTCGGGCTTGAACACGAGATCCCAGGAGGTCACCGGCGCATCCTCGCCGAGGATTTCCTTCACCTTGGGTTCGTTCACGCCGAGGCCGGTGGTGCCCCACATGTAGTTGATGGCGTATTCGTTGCCGGGGTCATATTTCGAGGTCCGGTCCGAGATCACGTCCCACATGTTCTCGAGGTTCGGCAGCTTCGACTTGTCGAGCGGCTGGAACGCGCCGGCCATGATCTGGCGCTGCAGGAAGGTGCCGGTGGGCACCACCACGTCATAGCCCGAACCGCCGGCGAGCATCTTGGTCTCGAGAACCTCGTTGCTGTCGAACACGTCGTAGATCAGGTCGATCCCGGTTTCTTCGGTGAACTTGGCCAGCAGGCTCTCGTCGATATAGTCGGACCAGTTGTAGACCCGGACCTCTTCGGCCTGCGCCAGTCCGGCGGTCAGGGCGAGGGTCGCGGTGAGGGTCAGAAAGGGTGTCTTCATCATGTGCTCCCGGTTGGTCATGGGGTCTTGCCGCCCCGTGGCCCCTGAATTTGATCAAATGTTGCACCCGTTGGCAACATGGGAGATGTTTCCACGGCCCAACATGGCGTGCAAGATGGCTTAGCGGGCGCTTTGGTCAAGCAGGAGGCAGATGGTGAACATGCGGGCAGACAGCGCGGGGCTCCCGACACACGAGGTGGTCTATCGCCGCCTGCGGGACATGATTCTCTTCGGCGAGCTCGCGCCGGGGCAGCCGGTGACGATCCAGGGGCTGGTCGAGCGGCTCGAGGTCGGAATGACCCCTGTGCGCGAGGCGCTGCGGCGTCTGATCGCCGAGGGCGCGCTGGTGTTTCAGGGCAATCGGCGGATCACCGTGCCGGTGCTCGACGCCGCGGCGGTGGAGGAGCTGACGCTGGCGCGGGTGGCGCTCGAGCCGCAGCTGGCGCGGCGCGCGGCGGAGCGTTGCGACGCCGAGGGCGTGATGCGGCTTCGTGCCACGGACGCCCGGCTCGATGCGGCGATCGGGAAGGGGGACGTGACGGGCTACCTCGTGGAGAATCACCAGTTCCATACCGAGCTGAACGAAATCGCCAGCGCGCCGATTCTCACCGATCTGGTCGAGGGCTTGTGGCTGCGCTTTGGCCCCTCGCTGCGGGTGGTCTGCGGCCAGTTCGGCACGCGCAACCTGCCCGACCTGCACAAGGCGATCCTCGACGCGCTCGAGGCCGGCGATGCCGAGGCGGCGGCGCGGGCGATGGAGCAGGACGTGCGGCAGGGGATGGAACAGATCTCGGCGGCGCTGGAGGGCTGAGAGAGGCCGCCATTCGGTCTGTGTATGCGAGGTGCGCCAAGCCGACCGCTCAGGTTGCGATCGAGGCTTGAGCCAACCCGCATCTCCCTGCGCGCGCAGTTTGTCCAACCCTCGGTCGATCCGCCCTCGGCAACGCCCTGAAAGGCGCGATTCGATTGACAGTAAATAATTTGATCATATTCTGCGGCCAAACCCGGAATCTTCAGGAGACGCGGCCATGACGCTCATTTCCACCAATACCCCCACCGCCGAGCTTCAGGCGCTGGACGCCGCTCACCACATGCATCCGTTCACCACCGGTGCCGATCTCGCCCGCAAGGGCGCGCGGGTGATCACCCGTGCCGAGGGCTGCTGGCTCACCGACAGCGAGGGCGAGCGCATCCTCGACGGCATGGCGGGGCTGTGGTGCGTGAACATCGGCTATGGCCGCAAGGAACTCGCCGCCGCCGCGGCGCGCCAGATGGAAGAGCTGCCCTATTACAACACCTTCTTCCAGACCACGCATGTGCCGGCGATCCAGCTCTCGGCACGGCTGGCGGAGCTGGCGCCGGGCGACCTGAACAACGTGTTCTACGCCTCCTCCGGCTCGGAGGCGAACGACACCAACATCCGCCTCGTGCGCACCTATTGGGAAGAGAAGGGCCAGCCCGAGCGCAAGGTGATCATCTCGCGCTGGAACGCCTATCACGGCTCGTCCGTGGGCTCGGGCAGCCTTGGCGGCATGAAGGGCATGCACGCGCAGGGCGGCATGCCGATCCCCGACATCCACCACATCGACCAGCCCAACTGGTGGGCCGAGGGCGGCGACATGACGCCCGAGGAGTTCGGTCTCGAACGCGCCCGCCAGCTCGAGCAGGCCATCGAGGAGATCGGCCCCGAGAAGGTCGCGGCCTTCATCGCCGAGCCGGTGCAGGGCGCCGGTGGCGTGATCATCCCGCCCGCGACCTACTGGCCCGAGATCCAGCGCATCGTCGACAAATACGGCATCATCCTGATCGCCGACGAGGTGATCTGCGGCTTTGGCCGGACCGGCAACTGGTTCGGCTCCGAGACCATGGGCATCAAGCCGCACATCATGACCATCGCCAAGGGCCTGTCCTCGGGCTACCAGCCGATCGGCGGCTCGATCGTCAATGACGAGATCGCCGGCGTCATCGGCAAGACCGAGTTCAACCACGGCTACACCTATTCCGGTCACCCGGTGGCCGCGGCCGTGGCGCTGGAGAACCTGCGCATCCTCGAGGAGGAGAACGTCGTCACCCGCGTCCGCGAGGAGACCGGCCCCTATCTCAAGCAGAAATTCGAGGCGCTGGCCGATCACCCGCTGGTGGGCGAGGCCAAGATCGCGGGCTTCATGGGCTCTCTCGCGCTGACCCCGGACAAGGCCAGCCGCGCGCCCTTCGCCGCCGAGGCGGGCACCGTGGGCTACATCTGCCGCGAGCGCTGCTTTGCCAACAACCTGGTGATGCGCCATGTGGGCGACCGCATGATCATCTCGCCGCCGCTGGTGCTGTCGAAGGACGAGATCGACACGCTGATCGAGCGCGCCACCCGCTCGCTCGACGAATGCCACGCCGAGCTGCAAAAGCAGGGGCTGATGGTCGCAGGCACGCGCTGAGCGACCGGCGGGACCGCTTCCGCCCGGACAACAAGAGCCCGGCCTCCGCCGAACGGAGGCCGGGCTCTGTCATGTCAGCGCGGCTGGCGCTGTGCGGCTCAGCTCACCTGATGCGGCGCGCCGGTGGCCATGTTGGTGCCGATATAGGGCTTCTTGGCGCCTTTCCACGCGCCGAACCCGCCTTCCATGTGGGCGATACGGGCAAAGCCCGCGTCAATCGAGGCCCGCGCGACCTTTTCCGAGCGCACCCCCGAGCCGCAGTGGAACACGATGCGCTTCTCGGTCTGGCCCGGCAGCTTCGCGGCCTTGAAGAAGGCCAGCGGCATCAGCAGCGCGCCCTCGATATGCTCGAACATGTATTCCTGCGGCGTGCGCACGTCGATCAGGACGATCTCGTTCTTGTCGAAGGCCTCCTGTACCTCGTCCACGGTCCAGGTTTCGAGAATGCTGTCGCCGACCTGTTCGGTTTTCATGGCGTATGTCCTTTCGAACGTTGGGGAACGATTCTATTCCATATCTGTGATGTATCTCGCCGCAGGCAAGGGCAAGGGCGCGGAACTGGTCATGCCACGGGCAGATCCGCGGCATTTTCGCTGGCGCCGCGGCGGTCGCCGGGATTTCGGGATGCAAATCCGGGCGATATGGGCTTTCTAGAGAAGGGCGCGTCACCCCGGGACGGCGGCGCGCCGCCAGAACAATAAGAACACGGGACGGAGACGGGACATGATCAATTTCTTGGCGATCGAATCTTGGCTGGAGTTCGCCGTCAGGTGGCTGCACGTCATCACCGGAATCGCATGGATCGGCTCGTCGTTCTATTTCATCGCCCTCGATCTCGGGCTGCACCGCGACCGCAACCTCGCCTCCGGCGCCGATGGCGAGGAGTGGCAGGTCCATGGCGGCGGCTTCTACCACATCCAGAAATACCTCGTGGCGCCCGCCAACATGCCCGACGACCTGATCTGGTTCAAATGGGAGAGCTACGTCACCTGGATGTCGGGCTTCGCCATGCTGGTGCTGGTCTACTATCTCGGGGCCGAGTTCTACCTCGTCGACCCGGAGGTGCTCGACATTCCGTCATGGGCGGCGATCCTGATCTCGCTGCTGTCGCTCTCGGTCGGCTGGCTGGCCTATGATTTCCTCTGCAAGTCCAAGTTCGGCGACGACAACACCCGGCTGATGCTGTTCCTCTTCGTGGTGCTGGTGGCGATGGCCTGGGGCTATACGCAGGTGTTCTCGGGCCGCGCCGCGCTGCTGCATCTGGGCGCCTTCACCGCCTCGATCATGACCGCGAACGTATTCTTCATCATCATGCCGAACCAGCGCATCGTGGTCGACGACCTCAAGAACGGCCGCAAGCCGGATGCGAAATACGGCAAGATCGCCAAGCAGCGCTCGACCCACAACAACTACCTGACGCTGCCGGTGCTGTTCCTGATGCTGTCGAACCACTACCCGCTGGCTTTCGCGAGCGAGTACAACTGGATCATCGCCAGCCTCGTGTTCCTGATGGGCGTGACGATCCGGCATTTCTTCAACACCATGCACGCCCGCAAGGGCCGGCCCTACTGGACCTGGCCGCTGACCGCGATCCTGTTCATCATCATCATGTGGCTCTCGACCCTGTCGCTGCCCGGCGAGTCCGATTACGACGCCAAGGCCGAGGGTGCGGCAGCCCTGCGCTATGCCGAGGCCGAGGGCTTTGCCGAGGTGCAGGACATCGTGATGGGGCGCTGCTCGATGTGTCACAGCCCCGAGCCGGGCTGGGAGGGCATGGCCTGGGCGCCCAAGGGCGTGCATCTGGACAACGCCCGCGACATCGCGCGCCATGCCGAGGTAATCTATCTTCAGGCCGGTCTGACCCGCGCCATGCCGCCGGCGAACCTTTCCTACATGGAGGATTCCGAGCGCGCGGCGATCCGGCGCTGGTTCGAGGCGGCGGGCAAGAGCTGAACCGCGACAGGCGCGTGGCGGTCGCCCTCGCGGGGCGCCGCGGCGGACCCGACCGCGACCGCTACGGGCTCAGGCGGTTTCCTTGAACACCGCCGAGACGGGGCGGAACCAGAGGCTGGCGAAGCTCTCGCCGTAGATCTTGGCGATGGTCTCGTAGGTAAAGCGGTTCACGGGCATGGGTCACATCCTTGGTCTGATCGGGTCTCTTCCGGGTTCGATCCGAGGCTCTGCGGGGGCGCGTTGCGGGATCTGCTTCGGTGAGTGCGCAATGAAGCCGCAAAAGGTTCGGCGCTCAGGGTAATAATATGTCTCAAACTCGCCAATTAGGACTTTGGTTCCATGTGGTGGTGAAACCCGTTACGGCTGGCCTTTCCCCCGTTTCAGAATCGCAGTGTGCCTGCTAGGTTTGGTAGAATGAACACGTTCAGCCCCAATATGCGCCCGGTGATCCGACAGCTTGACGATTCCGCCATCAACCGGATCGCCGCTGGCGAGGTCGTCGAACGGCCCGCCTCGGCGGTCAAGGAACTGGTCGAGAACGCCATCGACGCCGGCGCCCGCCGGGTCACCATCGAGCTTGCCGATGGCGGCAAGACGCTGATCCGGGTCACCGACGATGGCTGCGGCATGACCGCAGACGAGCTGCCGCTGGCGCTGTCGCGCCACGCCACGTCCAAGATCGACGGCTCCGACCTGCTCAACATCCACAGCTTCGGCTTCCGCGGCGAGGCGCTGCCCTCGCTGGGCGCGGTCGGGCGGCTGACGATCCAGAGCCGCGCCAGCGGCGAGGAGGCCGCCGAGACCACTGTCGCCGGCGGGAAGATGGCGGCGGTGAAGCCCTGCGCGCTAAACAGCGGCACCGTGGTCACCTTGCGCGATCTGTTCTACGCCACCCCGGCGCGGCTCAAGTTCCTGCGCTCCGACCGGGCCGAGATGCAGGCGATCTCCGAGGTCATCAAGCGGCTTGCCATGGCCGAGCCCTCGGTCGGCTTCACCCTGCGCGACGTGAGCGACGGCAAGGACCGCACCACCTTCCGCGCCGATCCCTGCTCGGGCGATCTTTTTGACGCGCTGCGCGGGCGGCTGGCGCAGGTCATGGGGGCGGAGTTCACCGACAACGCGCTCAACATCGATGCCGAGCGCGAGGGCTTCCGCCTCACCGGCCTGGCGGCGCTGCCGACCTATTCGCGCGGCTCCTCGGTGGCGCAGCATCTCTTCGTCAACGGTCGGCCGGTGCAGGACCGGCTGCTGCTCGGCGCGCTGCGCGGCGCCTATGCCGATTTCCTGAGCCGCGAGCGGCACCCGGCGGTGGCGCTGTTCGTCGATTGCGATCCGCACAAGGTCGACGTGAACGTGCACCCGGCCAAATCCGAGGTCCGCTTCCGTGAGCCCGGGCTGGTGCGCGGGCTGATCGTCTCGGCGCTGCGCCACGCGCTGGCCGAGGCCGGGCACCGCGCCTCGACCACCGTGGCCGGGGCGACGCTGGGCGCGATGCGGCCCGAGCCCTCGGGCCCGCCGCGCGTCTACCAGATGGACCGCCCCTCGCAGGGCGCGCTCGGCGCCGCCTACCGGGCGCAGGCGCCGATGACGCCCGTCGAGCC
>NZ_JBYNAH010000173.1:0-11694 GCF_059781815.1 Salipiger sp.
GAGCACGGCGAGGACGGCAAGCCCAACGAGGGCTATTCCAAGCCCTATTGCTACCATATCGACCAGTTTGAATCACTGCGCCCGGTGTCGATGCAGGTGATCCGCTACGCCCGCAAGATGGGGCTCGACATGATTCAGGGCGACCACGAGGACGCGCCGGGCCAGCTCGAGCTGAACTGGACCTTCGACGACGTGCTGCGCAACGCCGACCGCCTGACCACCTATCGCCAGCTCTGCGCCCAGGTGGCGCGCGAGAACGGCATCTTCGCCTGCTTCATGACCAAGCCCTTCATGGGGGTCTCGGCGAGCGGGTGCCACCACAACATGTCGCTCTGGACCGCCGGCGAGGACGTGTTCAAGCGCACCGGCAACGATCCCGACAACCTCCCGGGCGCGCCCGAGAACTACATGTATGTCTCGGGCGGCGACAACACCTTCATGCCCGATACCGACGATCCGCAGATGCCCGGCAAGACCGGCCTCAAGGCGATCGGCGGCGTGGTGCATCACCTGCAGGCGCTGACCGCGATCGGCGCCTCGACGGTCAACTCCTACCGCCGGCTCTGGGACACCGGCTTCTGGGCGCCGGTGTTCTCGGACTGGGGCTTCCAGAACCGCACGACCGGCCTGCGTGTCTCGGCACCGGGGCGCTTCGAGTATCGCTCGGTCGACTCGATGGTGAACCCGTACCTGATGGGCTCGGCGCTGCTGGCGGCGATGGATGACGGTCTCGACAACGATCTCGACCCGGGCGCGCCGGAAGAGCGCAACATCTACGACGCCATGGCGCAGGGCAAGAAGGTCAAGAAACTGCCGATGTCGCTCGGCGAGGCGCTGGTGCATCTCGAAAACGACGAGGTCGTGCAGCGCGGGCTTCCGGGCGAGATGTATCGCCTGTACCATGAGTACAAGTCGGACGAGTGGGCGCGCTTCATGTCCACCGTCACCGATTGGGACAAGGACACCTACATGGAGTGCCTGCCATGAGCCTCGAGGCCCAGTTTCCCGACGCGCCCTTTCTCGACGTCGCGAACCCGGCCTTCTCGCTCCGGTCCGAGCCGGTGCGGGAGGCCCGCGCCAAGAGCTGGTACGCCCGCACGCCCTACGGGCTTGCGGTGCTGCGCCATCAGGAGATGGGCCAGCTGCTCACCCACAAATCGCTGATTCAGGGCAGCCATGCCTGGCCGGCGCTGAACGGCGTGACCGAGGGGGTGTTTGCCGACTGGTGGAACAAGTCGATCCTCGTCACCGAGGGCGACGACCACTGGCGCCTGCGCAAGCTGGTGAACCCGGCCTTCTCGCCCAAGGTGGTCAAGACGCTGATGCCCGAGTTCGAGCGCATCGCGAACGATCTGGCGGATCAGTTCATCGCCAAGGGCGCCTGCGATTTCATGGCCGAGTTCGCCGATCCCTATGCCGCGCGGGTGCTGTGCCTGCTGCTCGGCCTGCCCGAGAGCGAGGCGCCGTTCATCCTGCGCACCTCGGCGACGATGGGGCTGGCGCTGGGGGTGAACTTCCCCAACCTCGTCGACAAGATCGAGGCGGCGACGGTGGAGCTTGGCGATTACATCAGCGACGTCCTGAAGGAGCGCGAGGCCAACCCCGGCGACGATATCCTGTCGATCATGGTGCAGGCGCGCGAAGAGGGCGACCGGCTGAGCCATGACGAGCTTTGGAACCTTGCGCTGATGCTGGCCTTCGCCGGCGTCGACACCACGCGCAACCAGCTCGGTCTTGGCATGTCGATGTTCGCCGCCCATCCCGACCAATGGGAGGCGCTGGCCGCGGATCCCTCGCTCGACATGGCGGCGGCGACCGAGGTCATGCGCATGCGTCCGACAATCACCTGGGTGTCGCGCGAGTCGGTGGAGGATTTCGAATACGGCGGGATCACCATCCCCAAGGGCACGGTGCTGCATCTCTACTCCGAGAGCGCCGGCACCGATCCTGCGGCGATGGGCGATGCACCGTTCGACATCACCGCCAAGCGGGCGCGCAACTTCGGCTTCGGCGGTGGCATCCACCACTGCCTTGGCAACCTCGTTGCGCGCAACGACATGGCGGTGGCCTACCGGGTGCTCTCGGCGCGGATGGGCGCGCCGGTGGTGGCCGAGGGCGCGACCTGGCTCGCCGACAGCGGCAACACCGGCCCGATCTCGCTGCCGATCACCTTCGCAGTGCGATAGGGCCGCATCGACCTGACCGAAACGAGGCCCGCTTCTGGCGGGCCTTGTCATGCCCGGGCACCGCGATCTGCGGGGCAGGCCGGCGCTCAGCTTCGCGCGTATCGGGTCGGGTGCCAGTCTCCCTCGCGGCGCGTGGCCCTAGCTGCCCCAGGTCTTGCGCAGGACGCGCATCCAGTTGCGCCAGCACAGCTTTTCCATCAGTTCCTCGTCCACGCCATGCGCCTGCATCGCCTCGCGCAGCCGCGGCAGGCCGGCGCAATCGGCGATCTCGTTGGGCACCAGCGCGCCGTCGAAATCCGAGCCGAAGCCCACCCGGTCCTCGCCAAGGATGGAGATCAAGTGGTCGAGATGGCGCATCATCTGCTCGAGCGGCACGTCGCCCTTCATCTGACCGTCGCTGCGCAGAAAGGCGGAGGCGAAGTTGATCCCCACCATGCCGTCGCTCTCGGCGATCATCGCGAGCTGTCGGTCGGTGAGGTTGCGGCTGTGCGGCGTCACCGCCCAGGCGTTGGAATGGGTCGCCACCAGCGGCGCATCGCTGAGCGCGGCGACATCATTGAAGCCCTTCTCGTTGAGATGGCTGAGATCGACCATGATCTTCAGCGCGTTGCATTCGCGGATCAGCCGCTTGCCGTGATCGGTGAGGCCCGGCCCCGTATCGGGGCCCGAGGGGAAGGCGAAGGGCACGCCGTGGCCGAAGATCGTCGGCCGCGACCAGACCGGCCCGAGCGAGCGCAGACCGCGCGCGTGCAGCGCGTGCAGGCGCTCGAGACCCGGGTCGATGCCCTCGGCGCCCTCGATATGCATGATCGCCGCCATGGTCGGGCCGAAAAGCGCCTCCTCGAGCGCGTCCACCGTGCGGCAGAGCGTGACGGCGCCGGCGCGTTCCAGCGCCTCGAGCGCGGCGACACCCTGAAGCGTCACCTCGCGGCCCTCATCTTCGGGCAGCATCAGCGGCATCGGCAGATCGTATTCCGGCTTGATCATGTCGTCGGGGCTGGCGCCGGGCTCGGGCGGGGAGGGCACGAAGATCGCGAAGAAGCCGCCGCCAAGCCCGCCGGCCTGCGCCCGCGGCAGATCGATATGGCCGTCGGGCAGCCCCGCGGTCACGCCCTCGGGGGTGACATCGCCGCGCAGCAGTCGCAGCACGAGGTCATTGTGGCCGTCGAAGATCGGGGGCGTGAGGGGGGCGTCGGTCATGCGGGGAAGGGCTCCGGTGTGGCGTGAGGCCGAGATGACACCGGATGCCGCCGGGCTGCAAGCGCGGGCGCGGCCCGCGCGCCGGCAAAACCGTTGTCAGCCCAGCAGATAGGCGTAGGCCAGCACCCAGAGCGGCAGCACCACGAGGCAGACCAGCATGTAGCCGCCATTCCAGCGCAGCCCGACATGGCGCGCGCTGACATTGCCGAAGGAGCCCACCAGCAACGTCGTTGCGGTGAAGGGCGAGCTGATGCCGCCGAGGGCCCAGCCCGCGGTGATCGCGGTGACCAGCGCGGTGGGCGACACGCCAAGCTGCCCGGCGCTGGGCAGCAGCGGCGCAATCAGCGTCACCGCGAGGATCGGGTTCATCGCGAACTGCCCGGCGAGCGGGATGATCCAGACCAGCCCCGCCAGGACCAGCCAGTGCGGCAGATCCTCAGGGTGGAAGCCCGAGGCCTTGACGAGGGGCGCCAGCAGCGGCGCCCCGACGGTGCCGATATAGCCCGCCATCATCAGCAAAAGCACCTCACTGCGATAGCCCGGCAGGTCCTTGAAGGTATAGGTCTTCAGCCGTGCGCGCACCGGCGCGCCACCGCCACGCGCCTGCAGCGCGGTCCAGCCGAGCGCCATCACCGGCACGATCAGCAGCACCAGCCCGATCACCCGGATGCCGGTCAGCGCGCCCATGATCAGCACGCTGGTCACGAGGATCGCCAGCAGCCCCAGCAGCGGCAGCATCAGCGCCCAACTGCCGTTTGGTTTGACGCGCGGGCGGGCAGGGTGCGAGAGCTTGGGCTTGAAGATCGTGTCGAGCCCCCAGCCGAGCCCGGTCATGATCAGCGCCGTGCCGAGCGCCGGCAGCACCACCGTCTCCCAGCTGGTGCCGGGGATCAGCGCCGTCGAGATGGCGATGGCGAAGGACAGCGGCGACCATGGCAGCGAGGTGACAAAGCCGCGCTGGATCGCCAGCAGCATACGGCGGCGGCGGTGGTTGCGGATCTCCTCGTCCGGTTCTTCCTGCGCCGCGGCGGTGGCGAGGCTGCCGAGCAGCGCGATGGCGCCGTAATTGAGCAGCAGCGCGAAGGCGGTGCCGCCGGTGGTGAGCGCGAGATAGCGCCGCCCCGGGGGCTGTTCGGCGAGGAAGGTGCCGCTGGCGCGGATCGCCGCCGAGGGCTCGGCGGCGCTGCGCAAGGTGGCGAGCGCGGTGAAGAAGGCGGCGATGAACGAGGCCTGGTGAAACGCCCGGGCGACGGTGGACTGCCAGTCGCCGCCCATCCACACCAGTGCGGCGGTCAGCGCCATCGCGGCGAAGACAAAGGCCTTGCGGTTGATCTTCACCCGCAGGAACAGCACCACAACGAGCGCGATCATCAGCGCATCGACCAGAGGCTCCTGGAAGGTGGTGCCAAACCACTCTCGGATGATCACGAGGCCGGTGACGAGGATCAGCAGCAGGCCAGCGAAGCGGTCGAGGCGGTGGGGGGCAGGGGCCGAGCCGTGCTCCTGGGGATGTTGCATGAGGCGGTTCGGGGCCTTCTTTCTTGCATCAGTCATCTTGCATTAGTCGGGGGCTCCGGACCGCGCGGCGATGGTGCGTGCCCTCGGGGAACCTTGACCGCCATGTAGACCGGTTGGACCAAAAATCGCAATTGCCGTGGCCATGCGTTCCCCGCCGTTCCGCCATGCTTGTCTGTCATGAAAGCTTCATCGCCGGGTGATCTTTCCGACACCCAATCGTCACGAAGCCGATACGCCCCGCGCCGTAAGACGCCCTCGGAACAGGACATCCGGGGGACACATGCTCGTCGTAGACCAGCTGACCAAGCGTTTCGGCGCGAACACTGCCGTGGACAACGCGAGCTTCACGGTCGACCGACCGATGATGATCGGCATCATCGGCCGCTCGGGCGCGGGCAAGTCGACCTTCCTGCGCATGATGAACCGCCTGACCGACGCCACCGTGGGCGAGATCCGCTTCGAGGGCCGCAACGTGCTGGCGCTGAAGGGCGCCGAGAAGCGTGCGTGGCAATCGGACTGCGCGATGATCTTCCAGCAGTTCAACCTCGTGCCGCGCATGGACGTGGTTTCCAACGTGCTGCACGGCACGCTGGCCAAGCGCCCGGTGCTGTCGACCGTGTTCAACCTCTACCCGCGCGAGGACATCCACCGCGCCATCGACATCCTCGAGCGTCTGGGCATCGCCGATCACGCCGCCAAGCGCGCCGAGGCGCTGTCGGGCGGCCAGCAGCAGCGCGTCGCCATCGCCCGCGCCCTGATGCAGGATCCCAAGGTGATCCTCGCCGACGAGCCCATCGCCTCGCTCGATCCGATGAACGCACAGATCGTCATGGAGGCGCTGCGCCGCATCCATGACGAGGATGGCCGCATGGTCATCGCCAACCTGCACACGCTCGACACCGCGCGGCGCTATTGCGACCGGGTGATCGGCATGCGCGACGGGCGCATCGTCTTCGACGGCACGCCCGACCAACTGACGACCGGCGTCGCCCGCGACATCTATGGCGCGGGGGCGGATTTCTCCGAAGACGCCACCTCCACCGAAATCCGCGAGCCCGTGGCCGTGACGGAGATCCGTCAGGCCGAGGTCGCGGTCTGAGAGCTTCCAGCGGGCCCACGGGACGGGCCCTTCAATCCGACAAAGGGGAAGATAGGGACATGAAGAAACTGATCGCGGCCGCCCTGGCCACCACCACGCTCGCCGGCGCCGTTCAGGCTCAGGAGATCGAGGGCTTCAACATCGGCATCCTCGGCGGCGAGAACGCCCAGGACCGTCTCAACAACCACGAGTGCCTCAAGACCTACACCGAGGAAGCTCTCGGCGTGCCGGTCAAGCTCTTCGCCCCGGCCGACTACAACGGCGTGATCCAGGGCCTGCTCGGCGGCACCATCGACATGGCCTGGCTCGGCGCCTCGGGCTACGCCGCCACCTTCCTCGCCGATCCCGAAGCGGTCGAGCCGGTGCTGGTCAAGGTCAACCTCGACGGCTCCATCGGCTACTACTCGATCGGCTTCGCCCGCAAGGACAGCGGCATCGCCTCGCTGGACGACATGCAGGGCAAGGTGTTCGGCTTCGGTGACCCGAACTCGACCTCCGGCTACCTGATCCCCTCGATCGAGATCCCGCAGGCCGGCGACGCGATCACCATGGAGTCGGGCGACTACTTCAAGGAAGTGAAGTTCACCGGCGGCCACGAGCAGACCATCGTCGCGGTCAACAACGGTGACGTCGACGCCGGCGTGACCTGGGCCGACGGCCAGGGTGCATGGGAAGACGGCTA
Organism: Salipiger sp.; assembly: GCF_059781815.1. Lineage (NCBI taxonomy): Bacteria > Pseudomonadati > Pseudomonadota > Alphaproteobacteria > Rhodobacterales > Roseobacteraceae > Salipiger > Salipiger sp. Next base: position 6,686 of record NZ_JBYNAH010000173.1, read on the forward strand.
CAACTCGGGCGCCCTGCGCAAGGCCGTCGACGCGGGCCTGATCGACATGAACGAGCTGGTCGAGATCTGGCGCTCCAAGGAGATCCCGGAAGGCCCCATCGTGGTGCGCAAGTCGCTGCCCGACGACGTCAAGCAGACCATGACCGATCTCGTCGCCAACATGTACGAGACCGACAAGGAGTGCACCTACAACATCTCCGCCGGCGAAAGCCTCGGCTTCAAGCCGATCGGTCACGACAACTACCTGTCGATCATCGCGGCCCGTCAGGCCAAGTCGAACTGATCGGCTGACCCATCGGGGCCTCGCGCGGCATCGCGCGGGGCCCTTTGCCATGCGCAGCCGCCCGCCACGCGCCGACAAGCGCACCGCCCGCGCGCTGCCACCGGTCCCCCGAAGCCCCCCCGGCGGAGATGCTCCGCAGCCCGGCCCGCCGGTGACCGCAATCCGACCGCTTGCCCGAGACCCCGCATGACCCAGACCGAGATCCCCTTCGACACCCGCGCCCATTACATGGCGCTGATGGCGCGAAAACGCCTCTATGGCGGGCTCGTGCTCGCGATCTTCGTGGCGCTGATGGTGTCGGGCTTCATGCTGGCGGATTCGCGCAATGCCGGCGGCTTCTGGGCCGGCCTGCCGCAGATCCTCGATTTTCCCGCCGACGTGCTCAGGGACACCGCGCCCAAGCTGCACGAGCTTCCCGGCCATCTCCTGCGCTATTTCCCTGCGCTGGTCGAGACCGTCAACATCGCCGCCGTCTCGACCCTGATCGGGGCGGGGCTGGCGATGGTGCTGTCGCTGCTCTCGACCCGCGGGTTGGCGCGCTGGCCGCGGCTCATTCCGCTCTTTCGCCGAACCATGGACATCATGCGCGCGGTGCCCGAGATCGTCATCGCGCTGGTGCTGATCTTCATCCTTGGCGGCGGCCCGGTGCCGGCGATGATCGCCATCGCCTTCCACACCGCCGGCGCGCTGGGCAAGCTGTTCTCCGAGGTCAACGAAAACGCCGACCTCAAGCCCGTCGAGGGGCTGCAATCGGTGGGCGCGGGCTGGTTCCAGCGCATGTGGCTGGGCGTCGTGCCGCAGGTCTCGCCGAACTATTTCAGCTACGCGCTTCTGCGCTTCGAGATCAACATCCGCGCCTCGGCCATCCTCGGCTTCGTCGGCGCCGGCGGCATCGGCTACGAGCTCAAGAACGCCATGTCCTGGGGGCAGGGCAAGTTCGACGAGGCCGCCGCGATCTTCATCCTGCTGTTCCTGACCATCGTGGTGTTCGACCAGCTCTCGAGCCACGTCCGCAACGCGATGATCGCGAAGAAAGGAGGCCACTGATGGCCGACGCTGCCCTTTATGCCTCTGCCGACCGTCTCTTCGCCCGCAAGAAGCTTTTCGCCTTCGGCCTGCCGGCGCTGGTGCTGGTCTATCTCGGCTATGTCTTCTTTGCCTTCGACATCCCCGGCCTGGCCGAGCGCGCCCGCATGGACAACGCTCGCGCGCTGGTCTCGGATGTGTACAGCTACAAGACCCACGTCACGCAGGACAACCGCTCGGGCGAACTGACGGTCGCCATCGAGGGCGAGCGCAAGGGCACCTATCCGCAGGGGGCGGGGCCCGACTGGGTCGTAACCGGCTCCGAGGGCACCCTTGTGCAGCTCTCGAACGGCCACGAGGTGACGCTCTTCCCCGAGGGCGGCTTCTACTACGACATCCCCGGCTTCGGCCCGGTCGAGGCGCGCATGGACGGGCGCACGGTGACCTCGAACCTGCCAGAGCAGACCCCCGACTGGATCTCGGCCTCCAACACCCGCCTGCAGATCAACACCGAGGGCGGCCGGGTCTCGCTGACCCGCAACAAGACCGAGGTGTTCCGCTATTTCCCCGGCTGGGAGCTGTTCTTCTTCACCCTCGAGAGCCCGTATTACGGCCATGGCCCGCTCGAGATTCTGTTCGGCGCGCAGATCGACCCCGAGCGCGGCAATATCGCGGGCGCGTGGCACGACTTCTGGCAGAACGCCATGTGGCGGCACGGCGATGTCGCCTGGGCGCTGTTCGAGACCCTCCTGATGGCCTTCCTCGGCACCTTCGGTGCGGCCATCGTGGCGCTGCCGCTGGCGTTCCTCTCGGCCAAGAACTTCGCACCGCTGCTTGCGCTGCGCTTTGCCATGCGCCGGGTGTTCGATTTCCTGCGCGGCGTCGACGGGCTGATCTGGACCATCGTGCTCAGCCGCGCCTTCGGGCCGGGGCCGATGACCGGCGCGCTGGCGATCCTGCTCACCGACACCGGCAGCTTCGGCAAGCTGTTCTCGGAGGCGCTGGAGAACGTCGACGGCAAGCAGATCGAGGGCGTGGCCTCGACCGGCGCGCGCCCGATCCAGCGCTACCGCTTCGGCGTGATCCCGCAGATCACCCCGGTGCTGATCTCGCAGGTGCTGTATTTCCTTGAATCCAACACCCGATCGGCCACCATCATCGGCGCGATCACCGGGGGCGGCATCGGCCTGCTGCTGACGCAGGCGATGATCACGCAGAAGGACTGGGAAGAGGTGAGCTACTACATCGTGCTGATCGTGCTGATGGTGATGGCGATGGACAGCCTTTCGGGCTGGCTGCGCCGCAAGCTGATCCGGGGCGCGTGACATGGCGCGCCTCACGGAAGAGCCTCTGATCCATCCTGACTGCGAGCTGACGGAGTGCCGCTTCGGGCGCTTCGTCGAGATCGGGCGCGGCTCGCGGCTCGCCCATGTGGAGATGGACGATTACAGCTATTGCGACCGCTATGCCGATATCGCCAACGCGAGCGTCGGCAAGTTCGCCAACATCGCCAGCTTCTCGCGCATCGGGCCCACGGATCACCCGATGCAGCAGGCCTCGCTGCACCATTTCCTCTACCGCTCCGACGATTACTGGGACGATGCCGGGCGCGACGCGGCGTTCTTCGCGCATCGCCTGTCGCGCCGGGCCAGCATCGGGCACGACACATGGATTGGCCACAACGCCGTGGTGCGCCCTGAGGTCAGCGTCGGGCACGGCGCCGTGGTGGCGGCGGGCGCGGTGGTGACGAAGGATGTGGCGCCCTACATGATCGTCGCGGGCGTTCCGGCGGTGCCGCTGCGCGAACGCTTCCCCGCGCCCGTGGCCGAGCGCCTGATGGCGCTGGGGTGGTGGGACTGGGATCACGCCACGCTGCGCGCGCGGCTCGAGGATTTCCGCGCCCTGCCGATCGAGGCGTTTCTCGAAAAATACGAATAGGCCCGGCGCGAGACCGGGATCGCCCGGAATTCGAACCATTCGCACCGGCCCGGAGCGCGGCGCGTGGTCGCGGCGTTATCGCCGGTGTTCGCGCCTGTCCCATCGTGCTAAGCCCTGAGCGGTACACCCCAAGGATCGGAGATCCGAGATGACTGCGCTCACCGAAGACGGCAAGAAACTGGTCTCCGAGGCGGCGACCCGCCACGGCGTCTCGACCGAGACCGCCGAGGCCATGCTGATGGCGCTGGTCGCCGGCAATGGCACGCAGGCGCAGTTCAACATCGCCGAGCTCGGCGGCATGGGGCAGTGGTCGCAAGGCGGCATGACCATGGTCGGTGACATGTTCAACAACGCGCTGAAGGCGCGGGTCGATGCGCTCTGTACCGATCTCGCCAATATCCTCATGGTCGGCAACCTGTTCCGCAAGGTCGAGATGCCGGCCACCGCGCCGGGCACGCAAAGCCAGTCGCAATCGCAGGGCGGCGGCATGGGCACCAGCCTGTTCATCAAGGGCGGGCTGGTGGGCGCGTCCTGGCCGGAAGAACTCGGCGTGCCGTCCTCGACCGGCAGCCAGAACAACCTGCGCTACGCGGTGTTCCCGCAGACCCGGCGGCTGGCGATCGATTTCGGCGGCCGGATCGAGATCTTTGACACCGGCGATCACCAGATCTCGGGCGTGTCGCAGCAGCAGAGCGGCGACCAGTCGCTGACCTTCACCAGCCAGCACGGTCTGGTCTCGGTGCGCGAGCTGCCCCGGGTGGGCGAGGCGAGGCCGGAGGCGCCCGAGGCGCCGGAAGACGTCATTCCCGAAGCGTCCGAGCCCGCCGCCGAGCCCGCGCCCGCCGCCGTCGCGCCGGAGCCCGTGCCCGCGCCCCAACCAACCCCGGCGCCCGCCGCCTCCGAGAAGGGCCCGTCAGGGGCCGAGGAGGTCATCGCGCTGATCCGCAAGCTCGGCGAGCTCAAGGAGGCGGGCCTGCTTACCGAAGACGAGTTCGCCGCCAAGAAGCGCGAACTGCTCGACCGGCTCTAGAGGCTGAGCCGGCGCGGCTATTCCGCCGCCAGCCGCGCGCCGCGCAGGGTGCCGATGAGCCGCGCCCCGGCCTCGCCCGAGAGATAGGCCAGCCGGCCGCCGCTCACCGTGGCCTCGATCTCGCGCGTCGCCGCGTTGACCACCACGAAATCCGCCCGTTTGCCGCGCTCCAGCGTGCCGCGATCCGCAAGCCCCATGATCTCCGCCGGTACCCGGCTGATCATCTCCCACGCGCCCGGCAGGTCGCGCACGCCGCGATCCACCAGCACCCAGGCCGCCTGCGCCAGGCAAGGATAGTGGTAATCCGAGACCAGCGCGTCGCAGAGCCCGCGCGCCACCAGATGCAGCGCCGAGACATTGCCCGATTGCGAGCCGCCCCGCACCACGTTGGGCGCGCCCATCAGCACCGGATCGTTGCAGGCCCGCGCCAGCTTGGCCGCGGCGGCGGTGGTCGGGAACTCGGCGATGCGGGCGCCGATGATGCGGTAATATTCCCGCGTCTCGCCATCGGGATCGTCATGGCTGCCATAGCGCAGATCCATCGCGTCGAAGGCCTCGGCCAGCGCGCAAAGGTGCCGCGGCACGTCGCGGCCGCGCGCCTTGGCCTCCTGCAGCACGACGAGGAATTCCGCCAGCGTGCGCCCGCCGCGCTCGGCCCAATGCGTCACCTTGTGCGGCGCGCTGTCGGCCAGTTCCAGCGTCTCGGGCAGATGGTTGTTGAAGATCACGTAA
>NZ_JBYNAH010000174.1:0-9818 GCF_059781815.1 Salipiger sp.
AGCCGGGTCAAACAGGACACGGTGATGGGCGTGGTGTTCTCGGGCATGTTCGGGCTCGGCATCGTGCTCTATACGCAGGTGCACACCAACGTGCATCTCGATCACATCCTCTTTGGCAACATGCTGGGCGTGGGCCCGGGTGATCTCTGGACCGCCGGCAGCATTTCCCTGCTGGTGACGCTGGGGCTGGCGCTGTTCTGGAAGGCCTTGCTGCTGCACGCCTTCGACCCGGCGCAAGCGCGCGCCTCGGGGCTGCGGGTGGGATGGCTGCATTACGGGCTGCTCACCGCGCTGTCGCTGACCATCGTGGCGACGCTAACCGCAACCGGGCTGATCCTCGCGGTGGGGCTGCTGATCGCGCCGGGGGCCATCGGCTTTCTGACCTGCCGGCGCTTCGGTGGGATGATGATCGCCGCGACGCTGGCCTGCCTGTTGTCGATGCTCGCCGGCACCTATGCCAGCTTCTTCCTCGACAGCGCCCCGGCGCCGACGATCATCCTGATCCTCACCGGGGTCTTCGTGCTCGCCTTCCTGCGGCGGCTGGCGCTCACCCGCAAGGCCGCACAGACCGCAGGTTGAACGCGGCGCATTCGCATCGGGCGGTCGCGGACAAAACTGTCAAATTACTGTAACGTGTCTGTTACATTGCCGGGGCAATCGAGGCGCGAGCCAAGGACGCCCCGGCAGAGTTGCCGGCCGATACATGACAGGAGCCCGCTCGCCCATGAACCGCACCCTGATTTCCGCCATCGCCCTGAGCGCCGCGACCGCCGCATCGGCCCAGACCGCCGACCTGCCGCAGGCCAGCAGCGCATGGTTCACCGCCGGCCAGGACGCCATCCAGGCGATCATCGACCGCCAGGACAACACCAACACCGCCAAGAACGTGATCGTTCTGGTCGCCGACGGAAACGGTGTCGGCACCAACTATGCGACCCGCATCTTCGCCGGTCAGCAGGAAGGCAAGCTCGGCGAAGAGCACGTGCTGCCCTACGAGACCCCCGCGTTCCACTCGGCGCTGGTCAAGACCTACAACATCAACGCCCAGACCCCGGACTCCGCCCCGACCGCAGGCGCGATGAACACCGGCGTGAAGCAGCGTTTCAACCTGATCAACCTCGGCGAAAACGCGATCCACGGCGATTGCGACACCGTGGCGGGCAACGAGCTGACCACCTTCGCCGAGATCGTCGCGGGCATGGAGAAATCGGTCGGCGTCGTCTCGACCGCTCGCCTCACCCACGCCACCCCGGCCGCCGTTTACTCGAAGACCGCCAACCGCAACTGGGAAGGCGAAGTGCCCGAGGGCTGCACCTCCCAGAAGGACATCGCGGCCCAGCTCATCGACCAGATGGAAGCCGGCGTGATCGACCTTGCCATGGGTGGCGGCCGCCGCTTCTTTGCCGGTGAGGACGTGACCCTCGACGAGGGCGGCAAGGGCCGCCGTCCCGATGGCGTGAACCTGATCGAGAAGGCCACCGGCATGGGCGCGCAGTACGCCTGGAACACCGAGACCTTCAACGCGCTCACCCTCGACGGCACCACCCCGGTGCTGGCGCTGTTCAACGACAGCCACATGGAATACGAGGCCGACCGCGCCGATGACGACGAGCCGTCGCTCGCCGACATGACCAAGGCGGCCATCGAGTACCTGAGCCAGAACGAGAACGGCTACTACCTCGAGATCGAGGCCGGCCGCGTCGACCACGCCAACCACGACGGCAATGCCCACCGCACCCTCGTGGACGGTGTCGCCTTCACCGAGGCCGTGGCCATGGCCGACGAGCTGACCAATGACGAAGACACCCTGATCATCGTCACCGCCGACCACGAGCACGCCATCGCGTTCAACGGCTATTGCGGCCGCGGCACCCCGATCCTCGGCCTTTGCTACGACGTGGCCAAGGAGGGCGAAAAGCACAGCGACGAGCTGCTGCTGGCCGACGACGGCAAGCCCTACACCGTGATCGGCTACCTCAACGGCACCGGCTCGGTCCTCGTCGAGGGCGAGAACGGCTACGAAGGCGCGCGCCCCGACGTGACCCAGGAAGAGGCCACCGATCTCGACTACGTGCAGCAGGCGCTGATCCCCAAATCCTCAGAAACCCACTCGGGTGAAGACGTCGCCGTCTATGCCAAGGGCCCCTGGGCGCACCTGTTCGACGGCACCATCGAGCAGAACGTGATCTTCCACGTCATGCACCACGCCGTCACCGCTCAGTGAGCGCATTGACCTGACTGCGACAAGGGGCCTCGCGACGCCGGGGCCCCTTGTTTCCTGTTCCACCTGCCGCGACACTTGCCGTGCAGGTTCCCTCTTCCGGAGGACACGAGATGCCCACCCGCCGCCACTTCCTCACCGCCGCGCTCTCGGTGCCGCTGCTGGCCCGTCCGGCCCTTGCCGACGACACCCCGCTGAAGCTGCGCGAACTCTACCAGCGCAAGGGCAACGATCTCTCCGAGCTGGCGCAAAGCAGCGCGGGGCAGCGGATCACCGTCGAGGGCTTCATGGCGCCGCCGCTCAAGGCCGAGAGCACGTTCTTCGTGCTGACCAAGATCCCGATGGCGGTCTGCCCGTTCTGCGAGACCGAGGCCGAGTGGCCGAACGACATCCTTGCCGTCTATACCAAGCGCATCGTCGATGTGATCCCGTTCAACAAGAAGATCACCGTCTCGGGTGTGCTCGAACTGGGCAGCTACCGCGATCCCGAGACCGGCTTTCTCAGCATGCTCCGTCTGAGCGACGCGACCTACGGCTGATCCTGTGGGCCTGTCTCTGACCATCTCGGACCTCGTGGTTCCGGGCGGCAAGGGCCGCGTGCTGCTGTCGCTGCCGAAGCTCGAGCTGCCCGCCGGATCGCTGGTGGGCGTGCGCGGCCCCTCGGGCGCCGGCAAGTCGACGCTGCTCTACGCGCTGGCCGGGCTGCTGGAAGCGACCGGCAGCATCCGCTGGGGCGAGACCGAGCTGCTGGGCCTCGGGGCCGAGCGCCGCACCCGGTTCCGGGCCGACACGATCGGCATGATCTTTCAGGATTTCCTGCTCTTCGAAGAGCTCGACGCCAGCGCCAACGCGGCGCTCACCGCGCTGTTCCGCCCGCGCCGTGAGCGCGCTGCGATGCGGCGGCGCGCCAGCGAACGCCTGAGCGCGCTGGGCCTGGGCGATCACGCCGGCCGCCAGGTCTCGAGCTTTTCCGGCGGCGAGCGCCAGCGCGTCGCCATCGCCCGCGCCATGGCCGCCGAGGCGCCGGTGCTGCTGGCCGACGAGCCGACCGCCAGCCTCGACCGCGCCAGCGCCGACCGGCTGATCGACGACCTCGTGCAACTTGCCCGCGCCAGCGGCACCACGCTGATCGCGGTGAGCCATGACCGCCACCTGACCGACCGCATGGACCGGGTGCTGACCATCACCGACGGCGCTCTGGTGGGCGACGAGGCGCGCGCGGCATGAGCGATCTCTGGCACAGCCTTCCGGCACTGGCGCAGGATCTCCTGCTGACCCTCTGCTTGTTGCTTCCGGCGCTGCTTGTCGGGGCGCTGGTGCTGCGCGGCTTCGCGCCGTGGCCGCTGACCCGCGCCATCCTCTGGCGATTCCGCGGCGCCTCGGTGATGTTCGTGCTGCTGATCGCGATCTCGGTCGGCATGGGCATCGGGCTTCTGGCGCAGGAGCGCGGGCTGCGGCGCGGCACCGCGCAGGCCGCCGACAAGTTCGACCTGGTGATCTCGGCCCCCGGCAGCGAGCTGACGGTGATGCTGGCGGCGGTGTTCCTGCAGCCCTCCGACATGCCGCTGCTCGACGGCGCCACCTATGACGAGATCGCCAGCCACGAGTCGGTCTCGGTGGCCGCGCCGCTGGCCTTCGGAGACAGCTTTGGCGACGCGCCGGTGATCGGCACCACCGCCGAGTTCGCGCGCTACCTTGCCGACGAGCGCATCGAGGGCCGCATCTGGCAGGCCTCGGACGAGGCGCTGGCGGGCGCGCTGGTGCCGCTGGCGGTGGGCGAGAGCTTTACCCCCGCGCATGGCCATGGCGATGCGGCCGAGGGCGACGCGCATGGCGACGCGCATCTGACCGTGGTGGGCCGCATGGCGCCCACCGGCACGCCCTGGGACCGCGCCATCCTGCTGCCGGTCGAGGCGGTCTGGGAGGTGCACGGGCTGGCCAACGGCCACGCCCCGGACCGCGCCGGGCAGATCGGCCCGCCCTTCGATCCCGACTACTTCCCCGGCAGCCCCGCGGTCGTGGTCCGCGCCGAGGCGCTCTGGGCGAATTACGCGCTGCGCTCGGAGTTCACCCGCGACCGCGAGACCATGGCCTTCTTCCCCGGCGCGGTGCTGGCGGGGCTCTACGCGGTGCTGGGCGACATCCGACAGGTGATGTCGCTGATGGCGCTGGTGACGCAGGTTCTGGTTGCCGCCTCGGTGCTCTTGGGCCTCTTCATCCTGTCGCGCCTGTTCCGCCGCCAGATCGCGCTTCTTCGGGCGCTTGGCGCGCCGGCGCGCTTCGTCTTCGCGGTGGTCTGGTCGTTCGGCGCAGCGCTGCTCGTCGCGGGGGCGGGGCTGGGGCTGCTGACCGGCGTAGCGGCGGCGTCTGTGCTGTCGCGCGTCGTCACCGCCCGCACCGACATCCTCGTGACCGCGCCCATCGGCTGGAGCGAGATCCACTTCCTTGCAGGCTTCGTGTCAGTGACGCTGCTGCTTTCGCTGTTGCCCGCCGCCGTCGTCCTGCGCCAGCAGGTGGTGGACGGGCTGCGCGCCTGAGCCTGCTCGGGGCTCCCATCCAGCCGCGTCTGGCCTCTCACGTGATCGCTCCGGCGCGCCGGGCGCGACCCGGTGCCGCGCCGGTCAGGGTTGAATGACCCGCGCCGCTCTGCTTGGATTGTGGAAACACTCGGCGCCGCGCGGTGCGGTGCCGCTGAAGGCAAGAACCGCATGTCTCGCAAGAAGGATACGCGCCAGAGGGCGATCCTCGATCAGTTGGCGATCTCGCCGACGATGCGGGTGGGGCGGTTGGCCGAAACGCTCGATGTCACGACCGAAACCATCCGCCGCGATCTCCAGGAGCTTGCGGCGCAGGGCATGATCGCGCGCACCTATGGCGGTGCGATGCTGCGCCAGCCGGCGGAGCCGGCGCTGTCGGAGCGCCATCTCGAGCTGGTCGAGGAGCGCGCTGCCATCGCGCAGGCCGCGCTGTCCTACCTCTCCGGGGCGCGGGTGATCATGCTGGGCTCGGGGGCGACGACGACCCAGCTTGCCAAGTTCATCGCCATCGAAATGCACGGCATCACGGTGATCGCCCACAGCGTCAGCGTGGCCTCGGCGCTGAGCCTCAACCCGACGATTCAGGTGGTGATGGCGCCGGGGGTCTACCATGCGGGCGAGGGGGCGATGCACGGCGCGCAGGCGGTCCGGTTCCTGTCCGATTACAGCGCCGACTGGTCGGTGACCGGGGCCAGCGCCATGTCCCCTCTGGGGCCGTCGGACGCGCTGATTGACGCAGCCGACATCTATGCCACCATGCTGCGCCAGAGCGCGCGCCACATGGTGATTGCCGATCACTCCAAGTTCGACCGCATGGCCACCGCGCGCTATGCCGACTGGGGCGAGATCGACGTTCTGGTGACCGATGCGCGCCCGCAAGGGCCGCTGCGCCGGGCGCTGGTGGCGGGCGAGGTCGAGGTCAAGCTGGCGAAGGTCTGAGCGACGCCTTCGGGGGCCAAGCCCCGGCGGGTCGGCGCGTGCCGAGCGACGAGTGCCGCCGAGCCGGTTTGCCCGTTACTCCCCGCCGAGCTTCTTCAGCAGGCGCAGCAGCGTCTCCTTCTCGCGCTCGCGCAGGGGGGCCAGCGTCTCGGCGCTCACCGCGATAGCGGCATCGACCGCCTCGTCGATCAGCGCCACGCCCTCGGCAGTCAGCGAGACGAGATGGCGGCGGCGGTCGCCCGGGTCGGGCTCGGTCTTCAGCAGACCGCGCGCGATCAGCCGGTCGACCACGCCCTTGGTCGTCGCGCCGTCCATCGCCACCGAGCGCCCAAGCAGGTTCTGCGAGGTCGGTCCGTCCTCGGCCAGCCGGTGCATCACCGAGAACTGCGTCGGCGTCAGCTTGCCCGGTACGCTCTCGGCGAAAATATTGGAGTTCCTCTGATAGGCCTTGCGGAGCAGGAATCCGATCTGTTCGTCAAGCACATAGCCATGTTCGGCGCTGGTGCGGGCTTTGGGCGTGTCTTCCACGGCGGCGGGTCTCCTCTCGGGCGCCTGATCCTTACGGAAAGGGCACCCCTCTGCAAATGCTGCAGTGCAGTATAAGCGCTTGTGCCTCAGACGGAAAGATAGGCGTCGCGGATCTCGGGATGCGCCTCCAACTCCTTGAAACTGCCGTCGAACTTCTTCTCTCCGCCCTCGATGATGATGGCCCGGTCGGCCACGGCACGGGCAAAATGCAGGTTCTGCTCCGAGATCATCACCGTCAGCCCCTCGGCCTTGAGCTTCAGGATCGTCGCCGCCATCTGCTCGACGATCACCGGGGCGATGCCCTCGGAGGGCTCATCGAGCAAGAGCAGCGAGGGGTTGCCCATCAGCGTGCGCGCGATGGTCAGCATCTGCTGCTCGCCGCCCGACATGTGCTTGCCCCGGTTGGCCCGGCGCTCGGAGAGGTTGGGGAAGATCTCGAAGAGCTGTTCGACGGTCCAGTGCGGCGCGTCGTGGCGCTTGGGCTGGCGCCCGACCTCGAGGTTCTCGAGCACTGTCAGATCGGTGAAGATGCGCCGGTCCTCGGGCACGTAGCCGATGCCGTCCTTGGCGACCCGGAAGGCGGGAGCGCCGACGAGGTTCTCGCCCTGGAACACCACCTGTCCCTGCTTCGGGCGCACCAGCTGCATCACCGATTTCATCGTGGTGGACTTGCCGGCGCCGTTGCGGCCCAGCAGCGCCACCACTTCGCCGCGCCGGACCTCGAAGCTCAGGTCGTTGAGGATATGGGCCTTGCCGTAGTAGCTGTGGATGCGCTCGACGCTAAGCATGGGACTCCTCCTTGAAGAGCGTCCCGCCGCCCAGATAGACCTCCTGGACCTGCGGGTTGTTGCGCACCGCGGTGGCGTCGCCATCGGCGATCAGCTCGCCGCGGTTTAGCACCATGATGTGGTGGGAATGGGCAAAGACCACGTCCATGTCGTGCTCGGTGAACAGCACCGAAACGCCCTGATCGCGGACGATATCGGCCACCAGCTGCATTAGCTCGACGCGGGCGGTGGGGGCCATGCCGGCGGTGGGCTCGTCCATCAAGAGAAGGCGCGGGCGGTGGCAGAGCGCGATGGCGAGCTCGAGCCGCTTGAGATCGCCATAGGCGAGGATCGAGCAGGGCCGGTCGGCCTGATCCTGCATCGACACCGTCTCGAGGAACTCGAAGGCCTCCTCGCGGTAGAGCTTCCACGCCCGCGGCCCGATCGAGAAGATCTTGCGGTGGTGGCTCATCAGCGCCATCTGCACGTTCTCGATCACGGTCATCGACTGGTAGGTGCCGGTGATCTGGAAGGTCCGCCCGACGCCGCGGCGCCAGATGTCGCGCGGCTTGTGGCCGGTGATCTTCTCGCCCTCGAAGAAGACGTTGCCCTCGGTCGGTTTGAGCTGCCCCATCAGCATGTTGAAGCAGGTCGACTTGCCGGCGCCGTTGGGGCCGATCAGCGCCTTCAGCTCGCCCTTGGCGACGCTGAAGGACACGCCGTTGACCGCGAGAAAGCCGTCATAGCTCTTCTTGAGGTTCTCGACTCGCAGGATCTCGGACATCAGACCGTCTCCTCATCGGTGTGGCGGATGCGGCGCCAGAGGGTGCGCAGGGTGCCGACGATGCCTTCCGGCATCACGATCACCACGGCGATGATCACCAGACCCAGCAGCAGGCGCCAGTACTCAAGCCGGGTCAGCCAGTCCTCGACCACGGTCATGAAGCCCGCGCCGACGACGCCGCCGGCGAGCGTCTTCACGCCGCCGAGGAAGACCACGATCAGCGCGTCGAAGCTCTTGGCGATCTCGAGCTCGGTGGGGAAGACCGAGCCCTTGGCGAAGACGAAGATGCCGCCCGCCAGACCGGCCATGGCACCGGCGAGGGCGAAGGCCACGAACTGCACGCGCTTGACGTCGATGCCGGTGGCCTCGGCCTGCCGCGCGCTGTCGCGCCCGGCGCGCAGGGCGTAGCCGAAGGGGGAATGGATGACGTGGCGCAGGAACAGGATGCCGCCGACGCCGAGGATCAGGGCGAAGTAGTAATAGGTCTCGGTGCCCGAGAGCCACTCGGAGGGCCAGATGTTGACGAGGCCGTCATCGCCGCGGGTGACCGCGCGCCACTGGAAGGCGAGGCTCCAGACCAGCTGGCTGAAGGCCAGTGTCAGCATGGCGAAATAGACCCCGGTGAGGCGGATGCAGAACCAGCCGATGCCGAGCGCCAGGAGGCCCGCCGCGAGCGGCGCGAAGAGGAAGGCCAGCTCCATCGGCGTGTCGGTGTGGAACACGAGAAGCGCCGCGGCATAGGCGCCGCCGCCGAAGAAGGCGGCGTGGCCGAAGCTCACCAGCCCGCCAGAGCCGAGGATGAAATGCAGCGAGGCGGCGAAGAGCGCGAAGATCACCATGTCGATGGTCAGGATCAGCATGAACTGGTCGACGAAGAGCGGCAGCAGCGCGAGGCCGAGCAGCAGCGCCGCGACCAGCGCCTGACCCACGGGGCCATAGGGGCGGATCGGCGTCTCCGGCGCGCCGACCTGTCCGTGCTCGCCGGCGACTTCTTCGCGGCCCAGAAGGCCGTAGGGGCGGATGATCAGCACCACGGCCATGACCACGAACATCAGCACCAGCGTCGATTGCGGCAGGTAGGTGACGCCAAAGACGTTCAGGACCGAGATCAGCACCGAGGCGATGAAGGCGCCGGGCAGCGAGCCCATGCCGCCGATCACCACCACCACGAAGACCGCGCCGATGATGTTGAAATCCATCAGCAGGTCGGCGCCGCCCTTGGGCAGCTGCAGCGCGCCGCCCCAGCCGGCCAGCGCCGAGCCGAGCGCGAAGACGCCGGTGAAGAGCCAGGCCTGGTTGACGCCGAGCGCACCGACCATTTCGCGGTCCTGCGTGGCGGCGCGGACCAGCACGCCGAGCCGGGTCTTGGTGATGAGATACCAGAGCGCGAAGAGGATGAAGGGGGTGATGGCGATCAGGATGATGTCGTATTTCGGCACCGGCTCGCCGAAGATCCGCCAGACGCCGCGCAGGCCCGGGGCGCGCGGCCCGAGCCGGTCCTCGGCGCCCCAGATCATCAGCGCCAGGTCCTGGATGACGAGGATGACGCCGAAGGTGGCGACGAGCTGGAACAGCTCCGGCGCCCTGTAGATCGGGCGCAGCACCACCATCTCGACAATGGCGCCGATCAGCCCGACGGCGATGCCGGTGAGCAGGATGGCGCCCCAGAAGCCCACCGCGCCGGGCAGGATCTCCATCAGGTAGATGCCGATGAAGGCGCCGAGCATGTAGAGCGAGCCATGCGCGAAGTTGACGATCCGGGTGACGCCGAAGATCAGCGACAGCCCGGAGGCGACGAGGAACAGGGCCGCCGCATTGGCGAGACCCGTCAGGAACTGGGCGAGGAAGAAGGCCATGGTCCGGGTGGTGCTTTCCTGTCAGGCGTGCGGGCAGTTGGGGCGCGGGCGCATGGAGGCCGCGCGCTGCCCCGCGGTCGGGTGCGGATGAGGCAGGGGGGGGGGGGGGGGGGGGGGGGGGGGGGGGCGGGGGGGGGGGGCGGCGCGCGGGGGGGGGGGGGGGGATAGAAAAACAGAGAACGTCGG
>NZ_JBYNAH010000174.1:9828-11675 GCF_059781815.1 Salipiger sp.
GGCGCCCCCCCTGGGGGCCGGGGGGGCCTTGCCCCCGGGTTTTATTTAGCCCTTTACCGCCGCGGGGGGCGCGGGGCGAGGCGGGCGCCCCCGGCCCGGTCACTCGGCCGGACGCATGGCGGTGATCTCTTCGTCGGAGGGCATGTAGGGGGCCGGGTCCTTGTATTCCCAGTCCACCATCACGCCCTTGCCATCCTCGAGCGCCGTGGTGCCGACCCAGGCGCCGAGCGTCGACTGGTTGTCGATCTCGCGGTAGGTCAGCTCGCCGATCGGCGTGTCGGCGACGGTGAGGCCCTCGAAGGCCGCGACCAGCGCTTCGGTGTCGGTGGCGCCGGCGGCCTCGATGGCGGCGGCGATCGACTGCGCGGTCATGTAGCCCACCAGGCTGCCGATCTTCGGGGTCTCGCCGGTGGCCTCGCTATAGGCATCGACGAAGGCCTTGCCGGGGGTGCCGTCCTCGAGCGCGTACCAGGGGAAACCGGTGACGAACCAGCCCTCGGGGGCCTCGTCGCCCAGCGGCTCGAGATATTCCGGCTCGCCGGTCAGCAGGCCATAGACGTTGCGGCCGTCGAACAGGCCGCGGTCGCCGCCTTCCCGCACCAGCTTCGCGAGGTCGGTGCCGAAGGTGACGTTGTAGATCGCGTCGGGCTTGGCGCGCTCGATGGCCTGCACCTCGGCGCCGGCATCGATCTTGAACAGCGCCGGCCATTGCTCGGCGACGAACTCGACCTCGGGCTTCAGGCGCTTGAGGTTCTCCTTGAAGGCCTCGACCGCGTCCTGCCCGTAGGCGTAGTTGGGCGCGATGGTGGCATATTTGATCGCGTCGGTCTTGGCGGCCTCCTCGGCCAGCATCGCGGCCTGAACCCAGGTCGAGGCGCGCAGGCGGAAGGTGTAGGGGTTGCCCGACTTCCACACCAGGCTGTCGGCCAGCGGCTCGGCGGCGAGGTAGAGATAGCCCTTCTCGGCGGCGAAGCTCGACAGCGCCAGGCCCACGTGGCTGAGGATCGTGCCGGTCAGCATCACCGCGCCGTCACGGGTCATCAGCTCTTCGGCGATCTTCACGGCCTCGGCCGGGTCGCCCTGGTCGTCGCGGAAGATGAACTCGAGATCCTTGCCCAGCACGCCGCCATCGGCGTTGATCTCGGACAGGGCGAGCTCGATGCCCTTCTTGTAGGGCTCGGCGAAGGCGGCCATGCGCTTGTAGTGGTTGATCTCGCCGACCTTGATGGTCTCTTGCGCAAAGCCCGCGGCGGGCGCCAGGGCCATGGCTGCGGCCGTGGCGAGCACGGTGCGTCTCAGAAAGTTCATGGGGATATACTCTCCTGTTGGTAATGTTGCCCTTGCGGCAACTTTTGGTATCCCGGTCTTACGCCGGTTAATCGTGGTAGACAAACGCCGGTGAGGGATCGGCGGCAAGATCCTCGGTGCGTTCCAGTTCCAGAAGTTCGTTGATGCGCTTGCGATAGACAAGAGGGCCCTTGTCGATGGCGATGCGGATCGGGCGGCGCTTCTGCGGGCGCATCTCTTCTTCCTGCACCGCCTCGAGGATCTCCTTGTCCTCGTCGAAGGCCTTGCGGAACATCGCGTCCATGCGGTCGGCGGCCTCGGGATCGTCGGTGGCGGTGTTGCGCAGGTGCATCCAGCGGTCGATGGTATAGGTCTCGGTGACCGGGGTCATGAAGTGCAGCGCGAAGATGCGCACGCCCTGGTCGCGGTCTTCCTCGGCGCATTTCTTCTCGGTCTCGATGGAGCCGAACTCGATCACCGCGGTGCACGGGGTGTCGAGGTCGTAATAGTGCCAGCGGTCGACATTGCCGGTGAAGCCGCCGAAGGCCTTGACGAAGCCG
>NZ_JBYNAH010000175.1:0-11620 GCF_059781815.1 Salipiger sp.
TCTTCGACGAGCCGCTCTCGAACCTAGAAGCGGCGCTGCGCGTGGCGACCCGGATCGAGATCTCACAGCTCAAGGAGCAGATGCCCGACCGCACGATGATCTACGTCACCCACGACCAGGTCGAGGCGATGACGCTGGCGACGCGGATCGTGGTGCTTGCCAACAAGGGCGTGGCGCAGGTGGGCTCGCCGCTCGAGCTCTACGAGACGCCGAATTCCGAGTTCGTTGCGCAGTTCATCGGCTCTCCGGCGATGAACCTCCTGCCCGGCGAGATCGTCGCCACAGGCGAGACCACCACCGTCAAGCTTGCCGGCGGCGGCACCGCCGTCTCGACCGTGCCGACCACCGCGGCGGACATGGGGCTGAGCGTCAACGTGGGCATCCGGCCCGAGGATTTCGTGCTGGCCGAGGGCGAGGGCGCCTATACCGGCAAAGTGGCGCTGACCGAGGCGCTCGGCGAGGTGACGCTGCTGCACTTCGTCGATGACGGTGCCGGGAAGGAGCCGGTCATCGCCAAGCTGCCGGGCATCCACAAGGGGCTGCGCGGCTCCGAGGTGCGGCTCACGGCGGAGCCCGCCAAGGTGCATCTCTTCACCGACGGCGTGTCGCTGCTCTACCGCTGAGCAGCTGTCATCCCGATCCATATTCCAATCGGGCAGGCCATCCACGGCCTGCCCGTTTTGCGTGCAAAACTGCGTCGGAACGCGCCTCGATCACGCGTTTGCGGCGCGCTCCCGCGTCTGCGTGTCGCGGACCCGTCAAAGAACTGGCCCGGTCTCCGGCTTGCCCGAAAGCTGAAGGCGGGAGAGCCGGCGCGGCGCGCCTGACCCTTCCTTGCACACAGGATGGAGGGCGCCATGGCCACCGACACGCAAACCAACGGATCACTCATCTACACGCTTGAGGACAAGCCCGAGCCGCCCGCGGCGGCGCTGGCCGCCTTCCAGCACATCCTCGCCTCAATCGTCGGCATCGTCACGCCGACGCTGGTGATCGGCGGGGTGCTGGGGCTTGGGGAGTACGTGCCCTATCTCATTGCCATGTCGCTGCTGGTCTCGGGGGTCGCCACCTTCATCCAGTGCAAGACCATCGGGCCGGTGGGCTCGGGGCTGCTGAGCGTGCAGGGCACCAGCTTTGCCTTTCTCGGCCCGATCCTCGCCGCGGGCTTCGCGGTCAAGAACAATGGCGGCACGCCCGAGGACATGCTGGCGATGATCTTCGGCCTCTGCCTCGCGGGCTGCGTGATCGAGGTGGTGCTGAGCCAGTTCATCGACAAGCTCGGCAAGATCATCACGCCCACGGTGACCGGCATCGTGATCACCGTGATCGGCCTGTCGCTGGTCAAGGTGGGCTTCACCGATTTCGCCGGCGGCGTCGGCGCGGGCGAGGATCTGGGCAAGCCGCTCAACCTGATCATGGGCTCGATCGTGGTGGCGGTGATCCTCGTGCTGACCTTCACCGGCAGCCCGATGCTGCGCGTCTCGGCAATCATGGTGGGGCTGGTGGTCGGCACCATCGTGTCGATGTTCTTCGGCATGGTGGATTTCTCCAAGGCCGGGCAGGGCGAGCTGATCGCCATCCCGCAGCCGTTGAAATACGGGCTCGACTTCGACATCGGCCTGTTCATCCCCATCGCCTTCATCTTCCTGGTGACGGCGATCGAGACCTCGGGCGACCTCACCGCCAACTCGGTGATCGCCGGCCAGCCGGTCAAGGGACCGGTCTACCTGCGCCGGATCAAGGGCGGCATCCTCGCGGACGGGGTGAACTCGGGGCTGGCGGCGCTGTTCAACACCTTCCCCAACACCACGTTTTCGCAGAACAACGGCGTCATCCAGATGACCGGCGTCGCCTCGCGCCACGTTGGGATGTATATCGGCGGCATCCTCGTGCTTCTGGGGTTCTTCCCGGTGGTGGGCCAGCTCTTCCTGCTGATCCCCAAGCCGGTGCTCGGCGGCGCGACGCTGGTGCTCTTCGGCACCATCGCGGTGGCGGGCATCCGCATCCTCGCCACGCAGGAGATCGACCGCCGCAAGGTCTACATCATGGCGGTGAGCTTCGGGCTCGGTCTCGGGGTGACGCTGGTGCCGGAGGCCACGCAGAACCTCCCCGCCTTCCTCAAGCAGGTTGTGGCCACGCCGATCACGCTGGCCGGGCTCTCGGCGATCATCCTGTCGCTCGCGATCCCCGAGACCGAAGAGACCACCGAGCCGGTCGAAGAGGCCGCCGAGGACGGTGCCACTGCCTGAGGCTGCACCTGGCGAGGAGGGCGGAAGGGGGCGCTGCCCGGCTGTTGATTGCACCGCGCCTCCGTTTGCTCGCTCCTGTGACGCGAGATATGGCGGCGCGGACGTCAACACCCGTTTCGCTAGGGTGCTGCGGCTCGATCAGACCTTCGCGCCGCGTACGGTGTACGTCCGGTCTCCGTCCTACGTGCCTAGCGCAGGAAGCCCATCAGAGAGCGGCCGTTCGCTGCGTTCTGGACGAGCGGCGACTCTGCGCAGGAAGTGTAGATAGCCAAGGTGCGATCAGCGGGGGCCCTTCTCGACGCGACCGGCCCACATCGGCCATTGCTGCTCTGTGCGGCGAATGTCTGGAGTTGGCCAGTTTCGGAGTAGAACTCCGGCTGCTGAATAGGCCGATCACCGGTTCATACGAGCATCCTCGTGAACTTACCCGCGACCCTCGTCCCACTCTGAGTGTAGTATCGGAAGCAACGGCCCGGGACCAAACCCGAACCGTTATCCGTTCTGGGAGTCTGAAGCGCGTGTCAGTGAGCGATCATGACATGCCGGACCGCGGTGTAGTCCTCCAGCGCGAACATCGACATGTCCTTGCCATAGCCGGATTGCTTCAGGCCACCATGTGGCATCTCGTTGACCAGCATGAAGTGGGTGTTGATCCAGGTGCAGCCGTAATGAAGGCGGGCCGAGGCCTCCATTGCCTTGCCGATATCGGTCGTCCAGACCGAGGAAGCCAACCCGTATTGGCTGTCATTGGCCCAACCGATCACGTCGTCTTCCTCGCCGAAGGGCGTCACGGAGACGACCGGCCCGAAGACCTCGCGCTGGACGATCTCGTCTTCCTGACGCGCGCCCGCGATGACGGTCGGCTTGTAATAGAAACCCGGGCCGTCATGGAGAGCACCGCCGGCGGTGATCTCCATGTGGCTCTGGTCCGCCGCGCGCTGGACGAAGCTGGCCACGCGGTCGCGCTGGCGCATGCTGATCAGCGGCGGGATCTCGTTCAGCGTGTCGTCGGCATTGGCATAGACGATGGAGGATGCCGCCGCGGAGAGCTCCGCGACGAGCTTGTCGTAGATCTTCCTGCCGGCGTAGATGCGGCAGGCGGCGGTGCAATCCTGCCCGGCATTGTAATAGCCGAATGCCTTGAGCCCCTCGACAACCCGGCCCAGGTCGGCATCGTCGTAGACGATCACGGGCGCCTTGCCGCCCAGCTCGAGATGGGTGCGCTTGACCGAATTGGCAGCGGCCACAAGCACTTTCTTGCCGGTGGCGATGTCGCCGGTGATCGAGATCATGTCCACGCCCGGGTGATGGATCAGCGCATTGCCGACGCTGGCGCCCTGGCCGACGATAACGTTCAGCACGCCTTCGGGCAGGATCCCAGCCATGACCTGCGCCAGTTTCAGCGCCGTCAGCGGGGTCTGTTCGGAGGGTTTCAGGACCACCGTGTTGCCGCCGGCCAGCGCGGGGGCCAGCTTCCAGGCCATCATCATCATCGGGTAGTTCCAGGGCGCGATGGAGGCGACCACGCCAACCGGGTCGCGCCGGATCATCGAGGTGTGGCCCTCCATGTACTCGCCGGCCAGGGGCCCGTGCATGTTGCGCACGGCCCCCGCGAAGTAGCGGAAGCAATCGGCCACCGCGGGCACCTCTTCGCCGCGCACCTCGTTGATCGGCTTGCCGCAGTTGAGGGCCTCGAGCTGTGCCAGTTCCTCCAGGTTGGCCTCGACCGCGTCGGCGATGGCCAGCAGTTTCTCGGAGCGTTCGGCCGGGGTGGTGCGGGACCAGACCTTGAAACCGGCGCGGGCAGCGGCCACGGCGCGGTCGATCTGCTCCGAACTGGCCTCCGGCATCCGCAGGATCGTCTCGCCGGTGCGCGGGTTGAGCACCAGTTCCTCGGTCTCGGTTCCGGCCTCAAAGGAGGTGCCGATGAGCATGTTGGTTTCCATGAGGTTTCTCCCTGTTGTCATTTGCCCTGTCCGGCGACGGTGTCCGTGCCGCGGGTGAGGTAATAGGCGCCGAGGATCGGCAGGAAGGTGACGAGGACCACGACCATGGCCACGACGTTGGTGACGGGCCGTTCGCGCGGACGGACGAGCTCTTCCAGCATCCAGATTGGCAGGGTCTGCTGCTGTCCGGCGGTGAAGGTGGTGACGATCACCTCGTCGAAGCTGAGCGCGAAGGCGAGCATGCCCCCCGCCAGCAGCGCTGTGGCGATGTTGGGCAGGATTACGTATCGGAAGGTCTGGAACCCGTCCGCACCGAGATCCATCGAGGCTTCGACCAGCGAACCGGAGACCCGGCGGAACCGCGCCACGGCGTTGTTGTAGACCACCACGACGCAGAAGGTCGCGTGGCCCAGCACGATGGTCCAGAAGCTGAATGGGATGTCGGCGAGGTTGAAGGAGGAGCGCAGCGAGATGCCGGTGATGATGCCGGGCAGCGCGATGGGCAGGATCACCATCAGCGACACCACCTCGCGTCCGAAGAACTTCGTTCGGCTGACGGCAGCGGCGCAGAGCGTTCCCAGCACCAGCGCGATGCCGGTGGAGATCGCGGCGACACGCACGGAGAGCGACAGCGCCTCCCAGACGTCGGGGCGCGCCCAGGTGACAGCGAACCACTTGGTCGTGAAGCCGGGGGGCGGCCATTGGTAGGACTTGTCTTCCGTCGTGAAGGCATAGACGAAGATCAGCAGGATCGGCAGATGCATGAAGGCAAGGCCGAGGCCGGCGGCGATCTTGAGGCCCAGCGGGGCACGGTCAGAGCGCATCGAAGGCCCCCTTTCGCTTTGCCACCCACAGGTAGATGGCCATGATCACGATAGGCACGACGGCAAAGGCGGCGGCCAGCGGGATGTTCCCGGCGGTGCCCTGGTAGGCATAGACGGCCTGACCGATGAAGCGGCGCGAGGAGCCGACGATCTGGGGAATGATGTAATCGCCCAGGGTGAGCGAGAAGGTGAAGATCGAGCCGGCGATCACCCCGGGCAGCGCCAGCGGGAACAGCACGTGCCGGAAGGTCTGGCGCGGCGACGCCCCCAGGTCGCCGGAGGCTTCCAGCATCGAGGTGGGAACCCGCTCCAGCGAGGCCTGTATCGGTAGGACCATGAAGGGCAGCCAGACATAGAGGAAGACGAGGAAGGTGCCGGTCCAGCTCACGGAGAGCGAGTTGCCGCCGATCACCGGAATAGAGAGATAGGCGTCGAGCAGCCAGCTCAGGTGCAGCGTTTCGAAGAGCCAGTTGAGAATGCCCTCCTTGGCCAGGATCAGCTTCCAGGAATAGACCTTGACCAGGTAGCTCGACCAGAGCGGCAACATGACCCCGAGGTAGAACAGCGCCTTCCATTTGCCCTTTGCATAGCGGGCGGCGTAATAGGCGATGGGGAAGCCGACGATGGCGGCGGCGACGGTCACGCAAGCGGACATCGTGACCGTGCGCAGGATGATGTCGAGATTGGTGGGCGTGAAGAGCTCGCCATAGGTCTTGAGCGTCAGCTCGTACTGGATCAGGCCGGAGAACTCGTCGATTGAGAAGAAGCTCTGGGCGAGCAGCGCGAAGAGCGAGCCGAGGTAGACAATGCCGAGCCAGAGCGCGGGCGGCGCCAGCAGCAGCAGGACGACCATCCGGGGGCTGCGCCAGAGCGCGTCCGACAGCCCCCTCAGGCCGCCCCGGCGGTCCGTATCAAGGACGTGATCGGCCATCAGGCCGCAGCCATCAGGTGAAGGTCCGCCTCGGACCAGGTGACGTGCACCTGTTCACCGGCATCGGGGATGCGGCTGCCCTTGGGCAGCAGCGCGACCATGGAGAAGCCGTCGAGGTCGAGCGACACGCGGGTGGCCGTGCCGATGAAGGCAGTGGACTGGACGGTGGCGTGGAGCCCCTCAGCGGCGATCCCGGCGTCGGTCAGGCGGACGGCCTCGGGGCGGACGGCGCCTTCGGCCCATGTTCCGGTGAGCTTCTCGACCACGCGAGGCGGCAATACGTTGGAGGAGCCGACGAAATCGGCCACGAAGGGGACTTCGGGGCGGTAATAGATATCTTCGGGCTTGCCGATCTGGACGATCTTTCCCTCGTTGAACACGGCCACGCGGTCGGCCATCGAGAGGGCCTCGCCCTGGTCATGGGTGACGAAGACGAAGGTGATGCCAAGCTGCCGCTGCAGGGTCTTTAGCTCCTCCTGCATCTGCTCGCGGAGCTTGAGGTCGAGCGCGCCGAGCGGCTCGTCGAGCAGCAGCACCCGGGGCTTGTTGACCAGGGCCCGCGCCAGCGCCACCCGCTGCCGCTGCCCGCCCGACAGCTCGGAGGGCTTGCGCGCGCCGTAGCCCGGCAGGGCGACCATCGCCAGCGCTTCTTCGGCGAGCTTGTGGCGCTCCCGCTTCCCCTTGCCCGCGATCATCAGCCCGTAGGCCACGTTGTCGCGCACGTTGAGATGCGGGAAGAGGGCGTAGTCCTGGAACACGGTGTTCACGTGGCGTCGGTAGGGCGGCACGCCGCTGGCATCCTCGCCAAAGATGATGACCTCGCCGGCGGTCGGCTGTTCGAACCCCGCGATCAGCCGCAGGCAGGTCGTCTTTCCCGACCCGGAGGGCCCGAGCATGGCGAAGAACTCACCTTCGGCGATATCGAGGTCGACCGCATCGACCGCGCGCACCTCGCCATAATGGCGGGAGGTGCCATTGAATCTGACAGCAGAAGTTTTCATGAAAGTCTCTTGGGAGATCCTGCCGCCCCGCGGGGCGGCAGGGAATGGAAAGGGGAGCGATCAGCGGCCGCCGATCACGCCGATGTAGTCCGAGACCCAGCGGTAGTAGGGCACGCATTCGCCCTGGCTTTCGCATTTGGACACCGGGGTCTGCCAGAACTTGATCTTCTCGAAATCATCCAGGCCGTTCTTGGTGCAGCCCTCGGCAGTCTGCATGCCGCGCCCGTCGGTACAGGCGGACGGAACGGCCGGGTTGGCACCGAACCAGACCGAGAGGTCGGATTGCAGGTTCGAGGCCAGAGTGTGCTCCATCCACATGTAGGAACAATTCGGGTTCTCGGCCTCGGCATGCATCATCGTGGTGTCGGCCCAGCCGGTGGCCCCTTCGACCGGGATCACCGAGGCGACCGGCGCGCCGCCGCCCTGCAGCAGGTTCACCTGGAAGGGCCAGGAGCCGGAAGCGACCATGCCCTCGTTCTTGAAATCGTCGATCTGGATGAAGGCGTCGTGCCAGTAGCGGGAGACCAGCTCGCGCTGGCCGCGCAGCAGGTCGAGCGCGGCGGCATATTGGTCGGGGTTCAGCTCGTAGGGCGAGGTGATGCCCAGCTCCGGCTGGTGGTACATGAGGTAGTTGGCGGCGTCCGCGATGTGGATCGGGCCGTCATAGGCCTGCACCCGGCCCTTGTTGCTCTCGCCATCGGCCAGCGTGGTTTCCTCGAAGACGACGGACCAGCTGGTCGGGGCCTCAGGGAAGGCTTCGGTCGAATACATCAGCACGTTCGGCCCCCACATGTAGGGCGTGCCGTAATGCGTGTCGTCGACGTAGTGCCAGGGGGCTTCCTTCAGGCGGTCGTCCACGCTCGCCCAGCTCGGGATCAGGTCGATGTTGACCGGCTGCACGCGCTTGCCTGCGATCATCCGCAGGGAGGCGTCCCCGGAGGCGGTCACGAGGTCGAAGCCGCCCTCGTTCATCAGCGCGACCATCTCGTCGGAGGTGTTGGCCGTCTTGACGTTGACCATGCATCCGGTGGCGTCTTCGAACTTCGTCACCCAGTCGAAATTGGCATCAGTTTCGCCGCGTTCGATATAGCCCGGCCAGGCCACGATATTCACTTGGCCTTCGCCTTCGCCGATTTCGGTGACCATGTCAGCGGCAAAACCCTGGGTCGCGACCAGCGCTGCAGTTGCAAGAAGGAAGGATTTGTAAGATCCGGCTCGCATTTCGTTTCTCCTGTTGGACAAATGTGAACCCATTTCGGGTTTCTGCATTGCCGCAAAGGATGCGGGCGACTTTTTGCAATCGCAAATTCAAAAAACAAAATCTCGATATCGGAAATTCCGATATCGGAATCTACTTGCCTCTAAGTATTTGATGTTCCTGAGCAATCGCGATGAAGTCTCGCGCCGCAGCGGAGAGAGGAGAGCCTTTCCGCCATGCCATTCCGACCTGAACAACCGGAAGGGACCCCGAAACGTCACGCGAGACGATCCGGTCTCCCTCAAGCGACCAGGGCCGATAGACGAGGTCCGGCAGGAGCGCGATGCCCGCGCCCGTCGCGGCGAGGCTTCGGACCGCCTCGACCGACCGCGTCCGAAAACCGATCCTCGGACGGGTTCCCAGGGCCGAGAGCAGCTTCACCGCCGCCTCTCCCATTTCGTCGATATCCAGCATGATGAGCTGCTCGCCGGTGAGATCGTCCAGCGTGATGCTGTCCTGCGCCACCAGACGGTGCCCGATTGGCAACCAGAGCCGATAGGGCGACACTTCAAGGATCTCGACCTGCAGGGCCATCCGGTCATTCAGGTTCGACGTCACCATCACGGCAACATCCAACTCGCCGCCAACCAGCAGGTGCTCCAGATACTCGCCATTGTCTTCGATAGCAGACACTTTGACTAGGGGATTGGCCCGTCGATAGCGGGCCAGAAGGTCCGACATGACATACCCTGCCATCAGAGACGTCACCCCGAGGTGCAACGTCCCCGTGATCTCTTCTCCCTCCTGCTCCAGGGCGCGCCGTGCGCTTGAGACCTCTCCGAGGATCGAGGTCGCATGGCGCAGAAACTGGTGCCCTTTGTGGGTGATCGAGAGCCCGCGAGGGTGGCGGTCGAAGAGTTTGACGCCAAGGTCGTCTTCGAGAAAGCGCACCGCCTCGGTGACGGAAGACTGCGATATGGAGAGCGCCTGCGCCGCATGGCTTACGGACCCATGTTCAGCCACGGCAACGAAGTATTGGACCTGACGAAGTGTAAAGGCCAACGCGCCTGTCTCCCAAAGACTTCTATGTTTCGTGACTTAACCACAGTCTCCGGTCGTCGTCACTGTTGCTACAGCCATTTGCGATTAGGCCAATAAGGGGCGCTGCCCCCTCTTGTCGCTGCGCGGCAATTCACCCCCGAGGTATTTAGAAACCAAAGAAGACATGGGCGCAGCGCCCCTGTCTTCTCTTCGTCAAAAATACTCCCGCCGGAGGCGTCCGGGCTTTCCCAAGGGGCGCTGCCGCCGGGGTCAGGCGCGCTCGGCGGTCTCGAGTTTCTCGAGCGCGGCCTCCCAGAGCGCTTCGGCGCGGTGAAGCCCGTCCATCACCTCGGCGTATTTCTTGTTCCAGGTCTCGAGCTCGCCGGCACGGCCATCCTCGTAGAGCGCCGGGTCGGCCAGCTTCTTGGCCAGTTTCTCGCGCATCTCTTCGATCTTCTCGACCCGCGCCTCGCATTTGCGGACCTCGGACCGCAGCGCGAGGATCTGGTCGCGCGTGGGCTTCGGCGCCTTGGGCGCTGCGGGTTTCGCCTTGCCGGGCTTCGCCGGCTTGTCCTGGGTCAGCAGCATCGCGCGGTAGGCGTCGAGATCGTCCTCGTAGGGCTTTACCGTGCCGTCCTTTACCAGCCAGAGCCGGTCAGCCACGAGGCTCAGCAGGTGCATGTCGTGGCTCACCAGGATCACCGCGCCGGAATATTCCGTCAGCGCCTCGACCAGCGCCTCGCGGCTCTCGATGTCGAGGTGGTTGGTGGGCTCGTCGAGGATCAGCATGTGCGGCGCGTCGAGCGTTGCCAGCAGCAGCGACAGCCGCGCCTTCTGGCCGCCCGAAAGCCGGCCGACCTCGGTTTCCGCCTGCGCCGCCATCAGGCCGAAGCCCGCCAGCTGGGCGCGCAGCTTCGGCGGCGCCATCTCGGGGCGCTCGCGCTGCAGATGCTGCAGCGGCGTCTCGTCGAGATGCAGCTCGTCGACCTGGTGCTGGGCGAAATAGCCGATGCGCAGCTTCGAACTGCGCACCATCTTGCCCTCCATCAGTGCCAGCCGGTCCGCCAGCAGCTTCGACAGCGTCGATTTGCCCTGACCGTTGCGGCCCAGAAGCGCGATGCGGTCGTCCTGGTCGATGCGCAGGTTCAGCCGCGACAGCACCTGCCGCTCGCCATAGCCCGTCGCGCCGCCCTCGAGCGCCACGATGGGTGGCGAGAGCTGGTCCGGCTGCGGGAAGCTGAACACCCGCTTGGCGGCCTCCTCGGGGGCGGTGATGGTGTCCATCCGCGCGATCATCTTCAGACGCGCCTGCGCCTGCTTGGCCTTCGAGGCCTTGGCCCGGAACCGGTCGACAAAGCTCTGCAGGTGCGCCTTGCGCTCCTCCTGCTTCTTCGCCGCCGCCGCCTGCACGGCGCGGCGCTCGGCGCGGGTGCGCGCGAAGGTGTCGTAGCCGCCCTGGTAGAGCGTCAGCTTGCGCTCCTCGAGATGCAGGATCGCGCCCACCGCGCGGTTCAGCAGCCCGCGATCGTGCGAGATCACGATGACCGTGTGCGGATAGCGCATCAGATAGCTCTCGAGCCAGAGCGCGCCCTCAAGGTCGAGGTAGTTTGTCGGCTCGTCGAGCAGCAACAGGTCGGGCTGCGCGAAAAGCACCCCGGCCAGCGCCAGCCGCATCCGCCAGCCGCCCGAGAAATCCGAGCTCGGGCGCTGCTGGTCGGCCTCGTCAAAGCCAAGCCCCTTGAGGATCGAGGCCGCGCGCCCCTCCGCCGACCAGGCGTCGATATCGGCAAGCCGGGTCTGCACCTCGGCGATGCGATGCGGATCGGTGGCGGTCTCGGCCTCGGCCATCAGCGCCGCGCGCTCGGTATCGGCCGCCAGCACCGTCTCGATCAGCGACACGTCCGAGGCCGGTGCCTCCTGCGCCACACCGCCGATGCGGGCGCGCTCGGGCAGGCCGATCTCGCCGCCGTCGAGCGTCAGCTCGCCGCGGATCAGCCGGAACAGCGTGGTCTTGCCGGCGCCGTTGGGGCCAACGAGGCCGACCTTGTGGCCGGCGGGAATCACCGCGGAGGCGCCCTCGAACAGGGGCCGCCCCTCGACGGAATAGGAAATGTCATCGATCCTGAGCATCTGCGCGCTCTATCAGAGGCTTTGCCGCTCGGAAATCCCTCATGATCTTCTCTTGGCTGGAAATATCCCGGGGAGCGCGAGGGGCTGGCCCCTCGCAGGCCGCAACCTGCCCAAGGGCAGGGCGGCTCGGGTCTTTCCAACGCCGCCCTGCCATGGTAACGCCCACAGCAGCGAATATCGGCCGGGCCAGCTGCCCGGCTTTTCAATGGAGACAGACATGGCCCTCGAACGGACCTTTTCGATCATCAAGCCCGACGCCACCCGCCGCAACCTGACCGGCAAGATCAACGCCAAGTTCGA
>NZ_JBYNAH010000176.1:0-6288 GCF_059781815.1 Salipiger sp.
AATACCTCGGGGGTGAATTGGCCCAACGGGCCAAGAGGGGGCTGGCCCCCTCTCTCATCCGCAGCGCAGCCACTCAAATACCCCCCTTGTCCCGGGCACACTCTGGTCCACGCGACGCCGCGCCCCCTTCCCTCCCCCGCCGATCCGCGCCATAAGGCGGACATGCTCAAGACCCGCATCATTCCCTGTCTCGATGTCGCCGATGGCCGCGTGGTCAAGGGCGTCAATTTCGTCGACCTGCGCGATGCGGGCGACCCGGTCGACGCCGCGCGCGCCTATGATGCCGCCGGGGCGGACGAGATCACTTTCCTCGACATCCACGCCACGCATGAGAATCGCGGCACCATGTTCGACGTGGTGACCCGCACCGCCGAGCAGTGCTTCATCCCGCTGACCGTGGGCGGCGGCGTGCGCACGGTGGCCGATGTGCGCAACCTGCTGCTCGCAGGCGCCGACAAGGTCAGCTTCAACTCGGCGGCGGTGGCCAACCCGGACGTGGTCGCCGAGGCGGCGGACCATTTCGGCTCGCAATGCATCGTGGTGGCAATCGACGCCAAGACCGTGGAGCCGGGCCGCTGGGAGATCTTCACCCATGGCGGGCGCAAGCCCACCGGCATCGATGCGGTCGAGTTCGCCCGCACCGTGACCGCCAAGGGCGCGGGCGAGATCCTTCTTACGTCGATGGACCGCGACGGCACCAAGGCGGGGTTCAACCTGCCCCTGACCCGCGCGATCTCCGACGCGGTCGACATCCCGGTGATCGCCTCCGGCGGCGTCGGCACGCTCGACCACCTCGTCGAGGGCGTGACAGAGGGCCACGCCTCCGCCGTGCTCGCGGCCTCGATCTTCCACTTCGGCGAGTTCACGATCGAAGAGGCCAAGGCCCACATGGCCGCGGCCGGCATCCCGGTGAGGCTGTGATGACCCTCGAAGAGCTCGAAACCATCGTCGCCGCCCGCGCCTCCGCCTCGCCCGACGAGAGCTGGACCGCAAAGCTCCTTGCCAAGGGCCCGGAGAAATGCGCCGAGAAATTCGGCGAAGAAGCCATCGAGGCCATCATTGAGGCGGTCAAGGGCGACCGCGACAAGCTCGCCTCGGAAGGCGCGGACGTGCTGTTCCACTTCCTCGTGATGCTCAAGGCACGCGACCTGCCGCTCTCGGCGGTCATGGAGGAGCTGGCGCGCCGTCAGGGTCAGTCCGGCATCGCCGAGAAGGCATCGCGCAAGGGCTAGAGCTTCTTCCGCGCGTCTGCCGGACCTCTCTCGGGCGGCGCTGTCAGGCGTGAGGGGGCCAGCCCCCTCTTGGCGCGGAGCGCCAATTCACCCCCGAGGTATTTATCGAACCAGAGAAGACAGGAGCGCTGTCCGCGTCTTCTCTTCGTCGAAAATACTCCCGCCGGAGGCAGGCGCGCCCTTCCCGCATTCCGCGGCAATCGGCCAGCGCCGCGCAGCCCGCGAGGACGCCCGCAAGGGCGGAGGAGCCGCGGCGCGATCAGAGTTTCGAGGAGATGACGCCGGTGTTGAAGCCGCCCATGCGCAGCTCGCCATGCAGGCGTTGATACTCGATCTTGGGGCAGCGGTTCATCACCACGTCAACGCCCTTCGCCTCCGCCGCCGCGGCGGCAGCCGCGTTCTCCACGCCGATCTGCATCCACACCGTCCTGAGCCCCGGAAGATGCGCCAGCGCGGCCTCGACGATCGGAGGCACTGCCTCTGAGCGGCGGAAGATGTCGACCATATCGACCTCCGCCGGCAGATCCTCGATCGCCCCGCGCACTTCCTCGCCGAACAGCATCGCCCCGGCATGGCCGGGGTTCACCCCGATCACACTGTAGCCCCGCAGGCTCAGGTAGCGCGCGACGTAATAGCTCGGCCGTACCGGGTTCAGCGACACGCCGACCACGGCGATCACCTTGGTCCGCGCGAGAATGTCTTTCAGAAACGCATCAGAATAGCTCATGGGCACACCCTAGGGCGCGAGCGGACAAAGAAAAAGCGCCCAAGGAAGACCTTGGGCGCAAGTGCGGAACGAGGGACAGTGAAGGCGTCGCGAAGGTTCCGTCTCCGCGATCCTGTAGGGGATATGGGCACGAAAGCCACAATTGCAAACCCCCTCAAGGAAGCGTGAACAAAAAACTTGACGCCACACTTTTCCACGTCCCGCCGCGCTCTCACTCCGCTGCCAGCGGCGCGCCCTGCAGCAGGCTCCAGACCCGCATCGGGGTAAACGGCATGTCGACCTGCTTCA
Source organism: Salipiger sp. (assembly GCF_059781815.1). Taxonomy (NCBI): domain Bacteria; kingdom Pseudomonadati; phylum Pseudomonadota; class Alphaproteobacteria; order Rhodobacterales; family Roseobacteraceae; genus Salipiger; species Salipiger sp. The sequence goes on from NZ_JBYNAH010000176.1 coordinate 2,248, forward strand.
CGCCCTTCTCCCAGAGCGCATCCTGCATGGCGTTCGACACCGCCGCCAGCGCGCCCACGGTCCCGGCCTCGCCGCAGCCCTTCATCCCCATCGGGTTGCCGGTCGAGGGCACCGGCTCCACATCGAACCTGATCCACGGCATGTCATCGGCGCGCGGCATGGCGTAGTCCATGAAGCTCGCCGAGAGCAGCTGGCCATCCTCGTCGAATACCGTGCGCTCGCACAGCGCCTGCCCGAGCCCCTGCGCCACCCCGCCATGCACCTGGCCCTCGGCCAGCATCGGGTTGATGAGATTTCCAAAATCGTCAACCACGGTGTATTTCACCACCTCGGTCACACCGGTCTCGAGATCGATCTCCACCTCGGCGAAATGCGCGCCGTTGGGATAGGAACGGGCCTCGATCTGGTCGCGGGCGGACCAGGTCAGCAGGTCCTCGCGGCCCTTGGCCCGGGCCATCTCGGCCACGTCCAGCATGGTCGGCGTCAGGTTCGAGCCCTCGGCGCGGAAACGCTCGTCGTCGAAGCGCACCTCGCCGGCCTCCACGCCCATCTCCTCGGCAAGGAAGGCCGAGAACCCCTCGACCATCTGGCGCACGCAGGACAGCGTCACGTTGGCCTGCGTGGTCACCGAGCGCGAGCCGCCGGTACCGCCGCCGCGGGCGATCAGATCGCTGTCGCCCTGCACGAAGGCGATCTTGTCGAAGGGAATGCCGGTGTGATCGCTGAGGAACTTGGCAAACACCGTCTCGTGCCCCTGCCCGTTCGACTGCGTGCCGACATAGATCACCGCGCCGCCCTCTTCGGTGAACTCGACCCGCACATCCTCCGCCGGGTCGCCGAGGATCGATTCGATGTAGAAGCACAGACCGAGCCCGCGCAGCTTGCCCTGCGCCGCGCTCTCGGCCTTGCGCGCGGCGAAGCCCGCCACGTCGGCATCCGCGATCGCGTGATCCAGAACGCGGGGGAAATCGCCCACGTCATAGGTCTCGCCGGTGACGGTCTTGTAGGGGAACTCCTTGATGAAGTTGATCTTGCGCAGCTCGATCGGGTCGAGCCCGAGCTCGCGCGCGGCCCGGTCCATCACCCGCTCGATCACGTAGATCGCCTCCGGCCGCCCGGCGCCGCGATAGGCGTCGACCTGCGTGGTGTTGGTGTAGAACCCCTCGACCCGCATATAGGCGGCGGGGATGTCGTAGGTCCCGGTCAGCACCTTGGAGAACAGCAGCGTCTGGATCGGCTGGCCGAAGCCCGAGTTGTAGGCCCCGAGGTTGCACAGCGTGTGGATGCGGTAGCCGAGGATGCGGTGCTCCGCGTCGAAGGCAAGCTCCGCCATGGTCGTCAGGTCGCGCCCGGCATGGTCCGAGAGCATCCCCTCGGTGCGCTCCGAGATCCAGCGCACCGGCTTGCCCAGCACCCGCGCCGCCTGCGCCACGACGAAATACTCGGGATAGGAGGCCGCCTTCATGCCGAAGCCACCGCCGACATCGGGGTTGGTGATGCGCACCGCGCCCTCGTCGAGCCCCATGGCCGCCGCCAGCTCGCCCTTCATGTCCCAGACGCCCTGCCCGTTGAACGCCACGTGGATGCGATTGCCATCCCACTCGGCATAGCAGCCGCGCCCTTCCATCGCGTTAACGATCACCCGGTTGTCGCCGACCTCGAGACGCACCACGCGCGCCGCCTTGTCGAAGGCCGCCGCGGTCGCTTCCTCGTCGCCCATGCCCCAGTCGAAGGCGCGGTTGTCGGGGGCCTCGGGGTGGATGGTCTCGCCGCCGGCGCAGATCTCCACATGGGCGGGCAGATCGTCGTAATCGAGCTCGATCAGCTCGGCCGCGTCGCGGGCCTGCTGCAGCGTCTCGGCCACAATCAGCGCCACCGGCTCGCCGACATGACGCAGCTTGCCACGCGCCAGCATCGGGCGCTCGGGCTCGGCGGCCTTGCTGCCATCGCGGTTGGTGAGCACCGTGCCGCCCATGTGCACGTCCATGCCCGCCTCGAGCAGGTCGTCGACGGTCAGCACCAGCGCCACGCCCTCGGCGTCGCGCGCCGCCTCGACATCCAGCCCGGTGATCACCGCATGGGCCACCGGCGAGCGCAGGACGAAGGCGTGCAGCGCGCCCTCGGGCGCGATGTCGTCGATGTAACGGCCATGCCCGGTGAGAAAGCGCACGTCCTCGCTGCGCTTGAATGACTGGCTCTTGCCGAACTTTTCCATATCCCGTCCTCGCGCTTGGCTGGTCTTCTGCGGCGGAGAGTGGCGCTCTGCCGGGAAAGTGTCCAGCGCGACGCCCGGGAAATCTCAGCAGCCGGCGGTCATGCGCACCACCCTGCGCGCTCCGTAGCCGTTGAAGCCGGTGACCAGCGCCCGCGAATAGGCGCCCATGCCCTCGCAGATGATGAAATCGCCGTCCTCGAGCCGCTCGGGAAGCGCAAGCGGTTCCGGCAGACGGTCGAGGCTGTCGCAGGTCGGACCGAAGACCACGCGCTTCCGCGCGCGGCCTTCCCGCGGCCGCCCCTGCGGGTCGATGACCCGCAGCCGCCCCATCGGCCCGAGGTCGCGCCACTCGGCCATACCGCCATAGATGCCGTCATTGACGAAGATCGCCTCCGGCTCCACCGCCTTGACCCGAAGCGCAAGCATGAAGGCTTCGGCGCAGAGCCCGCGGCCCGGCTCGCAGACCAGCTCCGGCGGCGTCTCGAACGCCGCGCGCGTGGCGTCCGCAATGGTGGCGAAGATGGTCTCGAGATCCGGATGGCCCTCGCCCCGGTCGCTGGGGAAACCGCCGCCGACGTTCAGCCGGTGCAGCGCAACGCCCGCCGCGCGGGCGACCTCGGCTGCGGCCTGGATGTAGCGCGCCCAGGGCTCGGCGCTGCGGCATTGCGTGCCGGGATGAAAGGTCAGCGACGGCGTCAACCCGATCTCGGCCACCCGACGCAGCAGCGCCGCCGCGCCCGCCGGCCCGGCCCCGAACTTGGCGCCGAAATCATAGGCCGCCCCCGCCACCGGCAGCTTCAGCCGCACCGCGATCTCGGTGCCCCCCGGCAAGGCGGCGAGCTTCTCGAGCTCGCTCATCCGGTCCACCGACCACGACACGCAGCCCTGCGCCAACCCGGCCAGGATCTCGGCCTGCGAGCGCACCGGGTTGTGGTAATGCAAGACAGCCCCCGGGCAATGTGCCCGCACCAGCGCCATTTCCGCCGGCGAGGCCACATCGAAGGCGCGGACGCCCGCCAACCAAAGCCCCTCGATCATCTCGGGCAACGGATTGGCCTTGATCGCGTAGCTCACAAGCCCCGGAAACCCTGCAAGAAACCGCCCCGCCACAGCCCCCAGCCGTTGCGGGCAGAAGAAGAACACCGGCTCGTCGGGCCGCTCGCGCGCCAGCCACATCTCGGGCGACGGCATCAGGGCCTGCTCCTTACCCATGAAGACACCTCCTGTTTGCACCTTTCTCCAGTATGCGCGTCAGGAGACTCGATTTCGCCCGGCAAAACTGTCACTCTGATCCTCAAATGGAACAATTCGACCAAACCACCCAGCATATCGACGAAACCGACCGCGCCCTCGTGGCGCTGCTCTCTGCCGATGCGCGCCTGCCGGTCTCCGATCTCGCCCGCCGGCTGGGGCTCGCGCGCACCACGGTGCAGGCCCGGATCGAGCGTCTGATCCAGCGCGGCGCCATCGCCGGCTTCACCATCCGCCGCGGCCCCGCCCTGAAGGAGGCGATCCGCGCCACGGTGCTGGTCTGCATCGAGCCCCGCGCCCAAGCCGACGTGCTGGCCCGGCTGCGGCAGATGCCCGAGGTCGAGACGGTGCACACCACCTCCGGACGGGTCGACCTGATGGTGATCGTCTGCGCCGCCTCCACCGAGGCGCTCGACGCCGCCCTCGACCGCATCGCCGAGGCCCGCGGCGTGAAAAGCTCGGAAAGCCTGATCCACCTCACCACCAAGATCGACCGCCGCGGCTGAACCCCGCCCCTCCCACGCCTCCCCCCGCTTCTGTGGTTCAAAAATACCTCGGGGGTGAATTGGCGCACA
>NZ_JBYNAH010000176.1:6298-11611 GCF_059781815.1 Salipiger sp.
CCCCCCCCCCCCCCCCCCCCCCCCCCCCCCCCCCCCCCCCCCCCCCCCCCCCCCTGCCCCTTCGAAAAGCCCCCACGTCCGAGGCCTGAAAACGCCGCGCGCGTCCCCGAAAACGCAAACGGCGGAGGCCAAGGCCCCCGCCGTTCATGGCAGTCCAACCGTCTGGCTCAGCCCGCGGCGCGGGCGTCCGGCTTGAAGCTGATGCGCTCCGATGCGGTGAAGCGGCCGCCGCGGGTCTTCTCGATCTTGCCCTCGCGCAGGAGCTGGCCGAAGCTGCGCAGCCGGTCCTCGCGGCTCGATTCCTCGGTCTCGACCTGGCGCACCTTGGTCATCAGCTGCGGGCGCGAGAACTGCTCGCGGCGCTCGACGAAGGACATGTAGGCCGCCGCCGCCTCGAGCAGTTCCGGCAGGTCGCGGGCGCCGACGCTCTCGGCGTATTCGGCAAAGCTGTCATCGACCTCGCCTGCGCTCGCCGCTGCCGGCTCGTCGATATCGGCGAGGCGCACGCGGCGCGGGCGCGGCGCCGGCGTCTCGCCATCGACGCGCTGCTCCGCCACCAGCTTGAGCGGTGCCGGGCGGGCGATCTCGACCGGGCGCTCGGTGTGGCTGGCCGGTGCCTCGGGGCGGCGCGGACGCACCACATTGGCGAGATCCTCGCGATAGGGCTCGGCCTGCTCGCGGGCGTCGCGCTTGCGGCCCAGCAGCTTGTCGGCGCGGGTCGCGGCCACGGCGGCGCGCAGATGCGCGATGGCGCTGCGGCGGCGGTTGCCCTCGGGCTCTTCGAGCTGGGTGTTGGTCTCGTCAAGGATGCGCGAGGCGTCGTTGTCCTCGACCCGGCGCTCGGTGAGCATGGCGCGGGCCGGGCTCGACATCTTCACCGCCTTGCGGACCTCCTCATGCGCCGCGCGGCGCAGCGCCTCCTCGCGTTCGGCCTCGGCAGCCGCGTCGGCAGCCTCGGCGGCGAGATCGGTCTCGTCCTCATCCTCGTCGAAGCCGTCGGTGAACTCGAATTCGAGCGTGCTGTCACCGTCCTCGTCCCAATCGCCCTGCGGCGCGGCGTCGGAGGTCTCGAGACGCAGCGGCGCGGACACCGCGTTTGCGGCGGCGACGGTCACATCATCGTCTTCGTCCTCGTCGTCCCACTCCTCGTCGAAATCCCAGGCCTCTTCGCCCTCATCGGCCTCGAGCGCCTGCTCGACGGCGGCTTCAAGATCCTCATCCCCATCCGCGGGCTCGAACGCGGCCTCCGCTTCGGCGACCTCCTCGATGGTCTCCTCGGAGACAGGCTCCTCGTCCTGGTCCCAGGTCTCCTCGAAATCGGCTTTGAGCTCTGCGCGAACCGCCTCGAGCTCGCGGGCGAGATCATCCTCGTCCTCGGGGCTCAGGCTGCTCACCGGCGCGGCGGGCGCCGCCGAGGCCTCGGCGATCTCTTCGATGAGACCCATGCCGACAGCGGCGTCGAACTCGGCGCGCTTGACCTTGACGACCCGGGCGCGCGGACGCGACGGGGCCAGTTCCGGCTCAGGCGCGGCCTCGACCTGCGCGGCGGCCTCTTCGGGCGCCTCTGCCTCGGCCTCTTCCGGCACGTCCGGCGCATCGAAGAGCGCGCTGTCGTCTTCGGCCTCATCATCGTCACCGTCCGCATAGGCATCCTCGAACTCGGCGGAGGCGAGCGTGTCGGTGAACAGGTTGTCGCGCAGCGCCTGCACCGAGGTCGGGGTCTCGTCCCGCTCCGGCGCCAGCGCATCCAGCATGGCCGAGACCGACAGTTCGGCCTCTGCCTCATCCGCTTCCGGTTCGACCTCGGCCTCTGCCTCGTCCGGGGTGCCCTGCGCCACGACGGCACGGATGCGGCGCAGCTTGGCGGCCACGCTTTCCGGATCGCTCAGGCCAACGCTCGGTTGCGGGGCGGCGGCGGTCTCGTCCTCTAGGTCATGCTCGAAGAATTCTGCCTCGGCCTCGAGGCTGTCCTCGCCGGACTCTTCGGCCTCTTCGGCGGCGGGCTCTGCCGCGGTGGCAGGCTCGGCGATGTCGGCCAGCAGCGCGGCAATGGTGTCTTCCGCCTTGCGGATTTCCTCGGCCTCGTCCTCGTCCTCGCTGCCGTCGCCCTGGTAGGAGACGGCGACCTTGGGCTGCTCGACTTCCGGCACGGCGGAGCTTTCGGCCGGTGCCTCGGCCACCGGCGCCTCAGGGGCCTCGGCCTTGACGTCCGGGGCGGTCTCTTCCGCCACGGGGGCCGGTGTCGCTTCGGTCACCGAAGTCTCCGCCTCAGCGGCGGGGCGCTCCTGTGTCCGGCCTGCGGCCAGCGCCGCGCTCATCGCGCCGCTCGATGCGGCGCCACCGTTGAACGGGCTACGCAGGGTCAAAGTGCCCTGGCCGGCCTCGGCGCTGATCTGGGACTGCAGCAGCTCGGCTGCCAGCTCGGGATCGAACTGCGGCGGCTCGGCACCGAAGAAGCGGTCCTCGCGGATCACGCCACGGAAGAAATGAGTGGTTTCCTTAACCACTGCCAGCGGATCCTCGAACCCCTCCGCGGTACAGGAGAAGGTGCCGTAGGAGACCGTCAGAATCTTGCTCGAACTCACCATGTGCTGCTCACTCTCAATCGCTTTGCAACAATGTGTTTACCACGTCATACGAGACGAAAGCTGACCGAATCTTTGGTCCCGAGCGTATCATTTCGTGTCTCCATTGTGACCTCTGCCTCCGAAAGCCGTAAAGTTGCCATGAATGCTCCCATCCTGAGACGCGACGCACCGATCCTGCTGGTGGGCGGCGGAGACAGCCCTCTGGCGCAGCTGACACCGCTTCTCGCGCAGTGCGACACGCGGGTGGCAGCCGATGGCGGGGCGGCGACGTTGCTGGGCGCGGGCGTGCTGCCCGATGCGGTGATCGGCGACCTCGATTCTCTTTCCGAGAGCGCCCGGGCGCAGATCCCGGCCGAGCGCGTGCATCACATCGCTGAACAGGACAGCACCGATTTCGACAAATGCCTGCGCAACGTCGCGGCGCCGCTGGTCTTTGGCACCGGCTTTCTCGATCCCCGCATCGACCATCAGCTTGCGGCGCTGACGGTGCTGACCATGCGCGCCGAGCGGCGCTGCATTCTGGTGGGGGAAGAGGATGTCATCGCGCTGGCGCCGCCGCGCATCACCCTGGCGATGCCCGTGGGCACGCGGTTTTCCCTCTATCCAATGGGGCTGGTGCGGGGTCAGAGCCAAGGCCTGCGCTGGCCGCTCGACGGGCTCGACTTCACGCCGGCGCAGCGCGCGGGCACATCGAACGAGACCGATGCCGAGACCGTCTCGCTGCGCTTCGACGCGCCGCTGATGCTGATCATTCTGCCGGTGTCACAGCTTCCGGAGCTGGCGCGGGCGCTGCTTTCTGCGCCCGATGGGTGGCCCGCTCGCGCGCGAGGATAAAGAGACCGGCCGCGATGATGACGCAGATGCCCAGCGTTGCAGTGGGATTCGGCAACTCCTGGAAAAACATGAAGCCGAAGAGCGTCGCGAAAGGCATCTCGAGATATTGCATGGGCGCCAGCGTCGCCCCCGGCGCATAGCGCAGCGACCAGGTCATCAGCAGATGCGCCACGGTGCCGAGGAAGCCGATGGACAGCAGCAGCGCCCAGGTGTCGGCGGGCAGCACGGCCCATTCCAGCTCGGGAATGCGGCCCGCGGGCAGGAGCAGCAGCATCGGCGCAATCACCGCCATCGCCATCAGCCCCGAGATCGCCTGAAGCGAGATCGCATCGATATCGCGCGAGATCTGACGGGTGGTGATCATGAAGAGCGAGAAGTTCAGCGCCACGCCAAGCGGCAGCAGCGCCGGCCAGCCGACATCGCGGAAGGCGGGCTGCACCACGAGCAGGGTTCCGACGAAGCCGATGGCACAGGCCCCGAGGCGGCGCCAGCCGACCTCTTCGCCCATGAAATAATGCCCCAGGATCAGCAGCATGAACGGCATGACAAAGGCGATCGCCACAGCGTCGGCCAGCGGCAGGTAGCGCAGCGCCGTCACCATCATGCCGATGCCGAGAATGTGCATGAGCGTGCGCAGGAACACGACCCCCGCCACACGCCGGCGCAGCCGGAAGCTGCGCTTGGTGATCAGCATCAGCGGCACCAGCAGGACCGCCTGAACAGCAAAGCGGAAGAAAACCAGTTCGGCGAGCGGCACCGTCTCGGAAAGCAGCTTGGCCACCGCGTCGGCAAGCGGCGCGATGATGCAGAAACCGAGCATCAGAACGATGCCGAGAAGGGGTTTGTCCTGTCTCATCTCGCGACGGTAGCGGGCGGCCATGGATCCGGCAATACACTACCTGAATTATTTTTGGCGCGAGTCGATTCAATCTTAAAGAGAGTCTCGCCAGTCATCTTTTCCCGTCGCCCGGGTGGCCTCTCGCCGGCGCTCCGCGGCGTCATTCCGTGGCGCGGCATGAGAGACCATCTCGCGGGTTGCGCCCATCTGCCGCTTCCCCTACATAGCGCGCCAAGACCGCAGGCTTCGGGACCTTCCATGCAGAACGTCATTCTCATCGTCCATCTTCTTCTCGCGCTGTCGCTGATCGGCGCGGTGCTGCTGCAGCGCTCCGAAGGGGGCGGGCTCGGGATGGGCGGAGGCGGTGGCGCCATGAGCCAGCGCGCCGCGGCGACGGCGCTCGGCAAGGTGACCTGGATCCTCGCGATCGGCTTCATCGTCACGTCGATCACGCTGACCATTCTCGCCGCGCAGGACGCCTCGGGCGTCTCGGTCATGGACCGTCTCGGCGGTTCGGCGCCGGCCGCGGAACAGACCGCACCGGGCGAGATCGACACCGACGCACTTCTGCCGCCGCCGTCGGCCTCCGACAGCGAAACCGCGCCCGACGCACCGCTGGTTCCGCGCGCCGACTAAGGCCTGACAGCCAAACCACCATAGATTGAGGGCTGCACCCTGAACCGCAACAGCATCTTGCGGTTCTCTGGACAGTGCGGCCCGAATCTCTTATATATGGACTCCCGTGATGCTGCGGTCCGAAAGGCCCGTGGGTGTCCAGAATTCGATGCAAATCACGGGGTCCTGCCACAATGGCACGTTACATCTTCATCACAGGCGGTGTCGTTTCTTCGCTGGGCAAGGGCCTTGCGAGCGCAGCGCTTGGTGCGCTGCTGCAGGCACGCGGCTTCTCGGTCCGGCTGCGCAAGCTCGACCCCTATCTCAACGTCGATCCGGGCACCATGTCGCCCTTCGAGCACGGCGAGGTCTTCGTCACCGATGACGGCGCCGAGACCGATCTCGACCTCGGCCATTACGAGCGCTTCACCGGCGTGC
>NZ_JBYNAH010000177.1:0-11538 GCF_059781815.1 Salipiger sp.
GCGCGCGCAAGAAGATGCGCGGCCAGATCGCCCCGCTGCGCGCCATCGCGCTGATCGAGGCCTCCGCCGAGCTGCCCTTCGAGACCGCCCTCGCGCAGGAACGCGCCACCTTTCTCGAGCTGCGGCAGGGCGCGCAGGCCAGCGCCCTGCGCCACGTCTTCTTCGCCGAACGCGCCGCCGCCCGCCCCGCCGCGCTTCAGGCCGAGACGCCGGCAGAGATCCGCAGCGCGCTGGTCGCCGGCGGCGGCACCATGGGCGCGGCCATCGCCTATGCGCTCTGCAACGCCGGCATCAAGGTCAGCCTGCTCGAACACGACGCCGCCGCCGCCGACCGCGCCCGCGCCAATGTCGCCGGGCTCTTCGCGCAGGCGGTGGCGCGCGGCAAGCTGGCACAGGACGCAGCCGACCGGCAACTCGCGCAGGGCTTCGAGTTTCTGCATGGCACGGACGCCCTGCCCCCGGTCGACATCGCCATCGAGGCAGTGTTCGAGGACCTCGCCGTGAAGCAGGCCCTGTTCCGCCGCTTCGCCGCCGAGCTGCCAGCGACGACGCTGCTGGCCACCAACACCTCCTATCTCGACCCCGACGCCATCGCCGGCGATCTCGCAGCCCCCGAGCGCTTCCTCGGGCTGCATTTCTTCGCCCCCGCCCACCTGATGAAACTGGTCGAGATCGTCCGCGCCCGCGCCACCTCGCCGCAGACGCTGGCCACGGCCTTCGGCCTGACGCGGCGTCTCGGCAAGATCGCGGTCGAGGCGGGGATCTGCGAGGGCTTCATCGGAAACCGCATCCTGTCGCGCTACCGGCAGGCCTGCGAGGTGATGCTGCTCGAGGGCGCCCTGCCCTGGGAGGTCGACGCCGCGATGACCGGCTTCGGCATGGCGATGGGCCCGTTCATGACACAGGATCTCTCGGGGCTCGACATCGCCTACGCCAACCGCCAACGCAAGGACCTGCGCAACCAGCCCGGGCTGCGCTACGTGCCCGTCGCCGACAGGCTGGTGGAGGAGCACAACCGACTGGGTCGCAAGACCGGCGCCGGCTGGTACGATTATCCGGATGGTCGGCCACAGCCCTCCGACACCGTGCGCACGGTGATCGAGACCTGCGCCACGGATGCCGGCGTGACGCGGCGCGGCTTCGCTGCGGAGGAGATCTCGCGCCGCGTGGCTCTGGCGATGATCGCGGAGAGCATCGACATCCTCGAGGAAGGCATCGCGCGCCGTCCGGAGGATATCGACCTGACGCTGGTCCACGGCTACGGCTTCCCCCGCTGGCGCGGCGGGCCGATGAAGCTGGCAGAGGATTGGGGCCTCGTCACGGTGCGCGACGATCTCGCGCGCCTCGCCGAGGAGGACCCGATCAGCTGGTCGGTGCCGCCGCGTCTCTCGCGCGCCATCGCGGAGCGGCGCCCCTTGGGCTGAAATCCCCGTCCCCGGCGCTCCTATAGCCGCCGCGCACCCGGCCGTCCGGGCCGGCCTGCCTCCGGCGGGAGTATTTTTGACGAAGAGAAGACAGGGGCGCTGTGCCCAGGTCTCTTCCGGCGGTCAGGAGGACAGGCGTTGCGGTTCAGGCGGCGGGGCGCGAGCGGGTCAGTTCGAGGAAGACATCCTCGAGATCGGCCTGCTCGGTGCGCACGTCGCGGATCCGGATGCCGGAATTGCGCACCAGTTCCAGCACGTCCTCGGCGGCGGTCTCGGTGGCGCGGTAGCTCAGCGCGATCAACCCGCCGTCGCGGGCTTCGGCGGTGATGCCGGGGGCCTCGGGCAGGGTCTCGGGCAGGGTGTCGGGCTGGATCACCATGGTCTTGGCGTCGATCTGGCCGAGCAGGTTGGCGGTGCTGTCGCGTGCCACCACCGCGCCCTGGTTGATGATGGCGATCTCGTCGCACATCTCCTCGGCCTCCTCGAGATAGTGGGTGGTGAGGATGATCGTCATGCCGCGCTCGCGGTTCAGCCGGCGCACGTTCTGCCAGAGCATCTGGCGCAGCTCGATATCGACGCCCGCGGTGGGCTCGTCGAGCACCAGGATGCGCGGGTGATGCACCAGCGCCTTGCCGAGCAGCAGGCGGCGGCGCATGCCGCCCGAGAGCGTGCGGGCATAGGCCTCGGCCTTGTCCGACAGTCCCACCATCTCGAGGATCTCGTCGCTGCGGCGGTCGCATTTCGCCACGCCGTAGAGCCCCGCCTGCACCTCGAGCGCGTCGCGCGGGGTGAAGAACGGGTCGAGGTTGAGTTCCTGCGGCATCACGCCGATCGAGGCGCGGCTCTGGCGCGGGTTGCGATCCTGGTCCCAGCCCCAGATCGACACCTTTCCCGAGCTCTTCAGAACCAGCCCGGCGAGGATGTTGATCAGCGTCGACTTGCCCGCCCCGTTGGGGCCGAGCAGCCCGAAGATCGAGCCTGTGGGCACCGTGAGATCGACGCCCCTGAGGGCTTCCTTGCCGCCTGCATAGGTCTTGCGCAGTGCCTCGATGCGGATCGCGTCGCCACTCATGCCGAGCCTTGCTCCTGTTCTGGTCTTCGCTCATAACGCAGGTAGTGCAGGTGTGACGAAAAGGAAACCGCAGCGATGGCGACCGAAGCCCCGGAAATCAAGATCGTCGACAGCCACCGCATCGCCTGTGACGGCGGTGAGGGGGCGCTGGGCCACCCGCGTGTCTGGTTGATGATCCCGCCCGAAGAGGGCTTTGTCGAATGCCCCTATTGCGATGCGAAATACGTGCATCGCGATTTCGAAGGCAAGGTCTGAGCCAACCCAACCGGGCGGCAGACACCCGCCGAATATGACGGGGTGACATGCTCGCCATCTTCCTCAAGACGATCCCGTTCTTCGCCCTGATCGGGCTCGGCTACGGTGCCGGACGGATCCGCTTCTTCCCCGAGGCCGCGACCGCGGCGCTCACCAAGTTCGTGTTCTACTTCGCCCTCTCGGCGATGCTGTTCCGCTTCTCGGCCTCGCTGTCGATCTCGGCGATCTTCGACGCGCGTCTGGCGGCGGCCTATCTCGTGGGCACCATGGCGGTCTACCTCGTGGCCACCGCCGTGGCTTTCGCCCGCAAGCAGGACCTGCAGACCGCCGCCATCGAGGCGCAGACCGCGAGCATCGGCAATACCGGCTTTCTCGGCCTGCCGATGCTGGCGCTGCTGCTTGGCGAGGCCGCCGTCGCGCCGATCATCCTGATGCTCAGCATCGATCTCATCGTCTTCGCCGCGCTGCTGGTGATCCTCGTCACCGTGGCGCGCGAGGGCCGGATGTCGTGGGGGATCTTCTCGACCATCGGCACGGGGCTGGTGAAGAACCCGATGATCGTCTCGATCGTGGCCGGGCTCGCGGTTTCGTCCAGCGGGCTGCCGCTGCCCACCGTGGTCAACGAGTTCGTCACGCTGCTGGGCAACGCCGCGACCCCCTGCGCGCTTTTCGCCATCGGTGCCTCGCTGGCGTCGAAATCCGCCGAGCGGCTGGCGGTGTCGGGCTGGCTGAGCTTTGCCAAGCTGGTGCTGCACCCGCTCTTCGTGGCCGGCGGGGTCTACCTGCTGTTCCCGGTGCCGCCCTTTCAGGCGGCGGTGGCGGTGGCCACGGCGGCGATGCCGGTGGCGGGCAACGTCTTCATGCTGGCGCAGCATTACGGCATCGCGCCGCAGCGCGTCTCGGCGGCGATCCTGATCTCGACCGCCTTCAGCATCCTCACCGTGAGCACGGTGATCGCGCTGGTGAACCCATGAGCGCGCTCTACATCGATGCCGATGCCTGCCCGGTGAAGGCCGAGGCCGAGCGGGTCGCCACCCGCCACAAGCTGCGCATGTTCGTGGTCTCCAATGGTGGGCTCCGGCCCTCGCAGAACCCGCTGGTCGAGATGGTGATCGTGCCCGAGGGGCCCGACGTGGCCGACATGTGGATCGCCGAGCGCTGCGGGCCGGGCGATGTGGTGGTGACCGGGGATATTCCTCTGGCCTCCAAGTGCATCGCCGCCGGCGCGGCGGTGCTGCGCCACAATGGCGAGCGCTTCACCGAGGCCAATATCGGCCAGCAGCTGGCGATGCGCGACCTGATGGCCGATTTGCGCGCGGCCAACCCGCTGAACCAGGGTGGCGGCGGCAGGGCCTTCACCAAGGCCGACCGCTCGCGCTTCCTCAACGCGCTCGAGCGCGAGATCCGACAGGCGAAAGGCTAGGCTGGGCGCATGGCAATCGAGGCGGTGATCTTCGACATCGGCAACGTGCTGCTGCGCTGGCAGCCCGAGCTCTACTACGACGCGCTGATCGGCGAGGCGGCGCGGCGCGAGATGTTTGCCGAGGTCGACCTGCACGGCATGAACGAGCGCATCGACGCGGGCGGGGAGTTCCGCGCGGTGGTCTACGAGACCGCCGCCGCGCATCCGCGCTGGGCCGACGAGATCCGCCGCTGGCACGACAATTGGAGCGATCTCGCCTCTCCCGAGATCCCGGAAACGGGCGAGACGCTGCGCGCCCTGCGTCGCGCCGGGGTTCCGGTCTTCGCGCTGAGCAATATCGGCGAGGCGACCATGGCGCTGGCAGAGGCGGCCTACCCGGTGCTGAAAGAGTTCGACCGGCGCTATGTCTCGGGCCTCATGGGTGTGACCAAGCCCGACCCGCGGATCTACGAGATGGTCGAGGCCGATTGCGGGCTGGCCCCGGAGCGCCTGCTTTTCACCGACGATCGCGAAGACAACATCACCGCCGCCGCCGCGCGCGGCTGGCAGACACATCTGTTCGAGGGGCCGGAGGGCTGGGCCGCGTGCCTGCGCGCGCATGGGCTCCTGAGCGAAGGAGACGACACATGACCGCGCCCGCATTCATCCCTTACGAGGCCGAGGCGAAACTCGACTGGCTGGGCCTCACCGAGGCGTTCCGGGAGGGCCATCTGCGCCCCAAGGCAGAGATCGCCGACAGCTTCCTCTATCGCGGCAAGGATACGCTGCTGAACCGGGCGGCGTGGATCGACGGGCTGGGGCTGGCGGTGAAATCGGCCACGGTGTTTCCGGGCAACCCCGAGAAGGGGCTCGGCATGGTGAATGGCGGGGTGTCGCTCTACGCCGATGACACCGGGCTGCTCGAGGCGGTGGTGGATTTCCATCTGATCACCAAGTGGAAGACCGCCGGGGACAGCCTGCTCGGCGCGCTGCGTCTGGCGCGGCCCGACTCGAAGGAGATCCTGATCGTCGGCGCGGGCCATGTCGGGCATTCGCTCTTCGAGGCCTATAGCGCGGGCTTTCCGGGGGCCACCTTCAAGGTCTGGAACCGCACGATCGCCAAGGCGGAGGCGATGGCCGAAGAGCTGGGCATCGGCGTGGCGGAGGATCTCGAGGCAGCGGTCGCGGAGGCGGACATCGTCACCTGCGCCACCATGTCGACCGAGCCGGTGATCCGTGGCGACTGGCTGCAACCGGGCCAGCATCTCGACCTGATCGGCGCCTACCGGCCCGACATGCGCGAGGCCGATGACGTGGCGCTGCAGCGCGCGCGGGTCTTCGTCGACAGCTACGACACCACGCTGGGCCATATCGGCGAGCTGAAGATCCCGCTCGAGACCGGGGCGATCACCCGCGAGCAGGTGCTGGCGGATTACTACGACATGGACGCGATGCGGCGCGAGAGCGACGCGGAGATCACGCTGTTCAAGAACGGTGGCGGCGCGCATCTCGACCTGATGACGAGCCGCTACGTGCACGCGCGCTGGCTGCCGGAGTAGCGCGAAGCTCCGGCGCGGAACGAGGCCGCAGGCCGCCGCGCATCGCCGGTCCGCCCCCCGGGCCGGCGATCTGGCTGGGCCGGGTGCCAAGTTGAGAGGTCCTTCGGACTTGGCAGGGATAAATCAAGGAATTCGTCGGTCTGTTCGCCAACCCGCGAACCGACGATGCACGGCTCCTCTTTCGTTCTGCCGGCCAGAAGAGACCCCTTGGCCTCGGACTTGGCCAAATCTTCGAGCATCAGATGCCACTCGCGCACCGACAGCCTGAACGCTGAGAGGCAGGCTTCGAACCGTCGAACGCGGAAACGCTCGGATGCTCGGCTCTACCCCGCCACCGGCACCAGCGCGCGGGTTTCCTTCACCGGCAGGTGGATGATCGCCGAGAGCGCGCCGACGCCGACGCCGATCCACCAGACCAACGTGTAATCGCCATAGGCATCGTACATCCGCCCGCCGAGCCAGACGCCGAGGAAGCCGCCGAGCTGGTGCGAGAAGAACACGATGCCGTAGAGCGTGCCCATGTAGCGCAGCCCGTAGAGATGCGCGACGAGGCCGGAAGTCAGCGGCACGGTGGCGAGCCAGAGCGAGCCCATGACGGCAGAGAACACGATCACCGTGGCGGGGGTGATCGGCAGCATGATGAACAGCGCCGCGGCGATGGTGCGGCCGGTATAGATCAGCGCCAGCAGGTATTTCTTGGGGAAGCGCTTGCCGGCCCAGCCGGCGGCCAGCGTGCCGGCGATATTGGCGATGCCGATCACCGCGATGGCCCAGGCGCCGAGCGCCGAGGTGGTGGTGATGCCGACCGAATGCAGAACGCCTCCGGGCTGGATCGGGCCGCACATCTCCTCGACGAAGGCCGGGAAATGCGCGGTGATGAAGGCGAGTTGGTAGCCGCAGGAGAAGAAGCCGATGAAGATCATCGCAAACGAGGGATCCCGCGCTGCGCGCTTGAGGATCGTGCCCATGCTCTCCTCGATCTCGGCCTTGCTGGCGGCGGGCGCGCGCATCATCGGCAGGGTCAGCAGCATGGCGAGGATGACGCCGGCGAAGATCATGAACACGGTCTGCCACGTGTAGAGCCCGAGCAGCGCCTCGGCCAGCGGTGCGCCGATCACCTGCCCGGCGCTGCCGGCGGCGGTGGTGATCGCCAGCGACATCGAGCGGTTCTCGTCCGACGAGGCCCGCCCCACCACCGCGAGGATCACCCCGAACCCGGTGCCGGCGATGCCGAAGCCCACCAGCACCTCGGCGCTCTGCATTCCCAGCGGCGTGTTGGCCCCGGCCGAGAGTACGAGGCCCACGGCATAGAACAACGCGCCGATGACGATCGCCTTGCGGTCGCCGATGCGCTCGGCCACGGCACCGAAGAGCGGCTGGCCGATGCCCCAGAACAGGTTCTGCAGCGCGATGGCGAGGCTGAACTCGGCGCGCGGCCAGTTGAACTCCTCGGCGATCGGGATCTGGAACACGCCAAAGCTCGCCCGCACCGCGAAGGAGACGAGGATGATCATGCACCCGACGATCAGGACCGGGGTGAAGATGCTGGGCTGCTTGGGCATGACGACATTCCTATGCGGCGGTGCAGCGTCAACCTGAGCCGGGGCCCCGGGAGGGTCAATCGAAGAAATGTTACCGATACAATCATGTTTGGGGAGGCCTGAGGCATCTACACTTTCCCGCCCGGGCGGGCTATGCGCGGGATATGACCACGCTGACCGACCTGTATGACGAACGCGTTGCCGAAGGGCACATCCTGCGCGACCCCGCGCAGGAAGAGGCGCTTCCCGAGTTCGAACGCATCCGCCGCGAGCTGGCCGAGACGCCGGAAAAGCCGAAGCGCGGGCTGTTCCGCAAGGCCAAGGCGCCCGAGCCGCCGAAGGGGCTCTATCTCTGGGGCGGCGTCGGGCGCGGCAAGTCGATGCTGATGGACCTCTTCGTCGAGAGCCTCGACGTGCCGGTGCGCCGGGTGCATTTCCACGCCTTCATGCAGGAGATGCAGGCCGAGCTGCACCGCCTGCGCGGCAAGGGCGTCGACGATCCGGTCAAGCCGATGGCCAAGGGGGTCTCGGACGCCATCAAGGTGCTGGCCTTCGACGAGATGCAGATCACCGACATCGCCGACGCGATGCTGGTGGGGCGGCTCTTCGAGGAGCTGTTCAAGGCCGGCACGGTGGTGGTCACCACCTCGAACCGGGTGCCCGACGATCTCTACAAGGACGGGCTCAACCGGCAGCTCTTTTTGCCCTTCATCGCCCTGATCAAGGAGCGGCTGGTGGTGCGCGAGCTGGCCTCCGAGCGCGATCACCGGCAGGATCGCCTGAAGGGGGCGAAGGTCTATTTCACCCCCATCGACCCCGAGGCGCGGGCCGAGATCGACCGGGTCTGGCGCGAGCTGACCCATGGCAACGAGGAGCCGCTCGTCCTGACCATCAAGGGCCGCAAGCTCGAGCTGCCGCGCTACCACAACGGCGTGGCGCGGGCGTCGTTCTACGATCTCTGCGGCCAGATGCTGGGGCCGGGCGATTACCTCGCCATCGCCGACGCGCTGCGCCTGCTGGTGCTCGAGAACCTGCCGCGGCTGGGGCGGACCAACTTCAACGAGGCCAAGCGCTTCGTGACGCTGATCGATGCGCTCTACGAGGCCAAGGTGAAGCTCATCGTCTCGGCGGTGGACGAGCCCGAGAGCCTCTATATCGAGGGCCCGGGCGCCTTCGAGTTCGAGCGCACCGCCAGCCGCCTGCGCGAGATGCAGTCGGCCGACTGGGGCCACCATCACTGAGCCTGCCGGCGCACAAAAAAGAGGGTCCCGAAGGACCCTCTTAGGCTGCTCGATTGATTATTATTGCCTGTTAGTAATGGGTTTGAAGGGCGGACGCGGTGCCTGTCATCGGCGCTGAACTGGCGCGATGCTGGCGTCCGAAAGTTCTGTGAGTGGTCGTGTTGCCGGGGCCGTTCGCCACGGAGCGCGCCGGTGTCGGGCGGCTGCGCCCGTTCATGACTCTGCTCCGGTCCCGTCTGCGAGGCGATGCCGCGCAGGGGCGAATTCTGTCCCCATGTCCCTGTCCCTCAGGCTTGCGCGTGATCTTGTGCCACGCGCTGCTTGTCCCGTCAGCATAGGTGATTTTACAGAGAACCGTCAACATTTTGTGTCTCGGCCAAGCAGTATGTTGGAATTATCAGACAACCCCAAGGGGTTGTGGCCCGAAACGCTCATGAATGAGGCATCTTTGCCACGCCGCGATCGGGCGAATTGGCTGTCACCCCGTTAGCGCCCAAGTTGAGCTGGGTGATTTCCCAGATATAGGGGAGGGCGAATCACCCAGTCAAGATAAAGCGGTGACGCACCGGATGTCGTGGCGGTAGGGCGCGGCTCAGCCGTTTTCGCGCAGCACCGCCCCGGCAAGGTAGAGCGAGCCGCAGATCAGCACGCGGGCGTGCGGGTCCTGCGCCGCGATCTGCGCCAGCGCTTCAGACACCGAGCCGGCGGTCCCGGCTTGCATGCCGACCGAGGTCGCGACGCGCGCCGTTTCGTCTGCCGCAAGCGTGTTGGCCTCGCCCGGGATCGATACGGCGGTGAGGCTCGCGACCTCTCCGGCCATCGGGCGCAGGTAGCCGGCGATATCCTTAGTGTTGAGCATGCCGCAGATCAGGTGCGTCGGACGCTTGGGCAGGCTACCCAGATGGCGCGCCAGAGCGATCCCCGCCGCCGGGTTGTGGCCACCGTCGAGCCAGAGCTCGACGCCCGGCGCGGCCTCGGTCAGCGGGCCGCTGCGCAGGCGCTGCATGCGGGCGGGCCATTGCGCCTCGGTCACCGCGGCGTCGCAGGCCTCGGCTCCGAGGCCGAGGTGGCGCAGCGCCGCCAGTGCGGCGCCGGCATTCTCGATCTGGTGCGCGCCGGGCAGGTTCGGCAGCGGCAGGTCCAGAAGCCCGGTCTCGTCCTGGAACACCAGCCGTCCGCGCTCTTCCCAGACATGCCAGTGCTGGCCATGGGCCAGCAGCGGCGCGCCAAAGCGCTCGGCGCGGGCCTCGATGACCTCCATCGCCGCCTCGGGCTGCGGGCCGACCACGCAGGGCACCCCGCGCTTGAGGATACCGGCCTTCTCGCCGGCGATCTCGGCCAGCGTCTCGCCAAGGAACTGCTGGTGATCGAGCGAGATCGGGGTGATCACGGTGAGCGCCGGGCGCTCGAACACGTTGGTGGCGTCGAGCCGCCCGCCAAGGCCGGTCTCCATCAACGTCACGTCCGCAGACGTGCGCGAGAAGGCGAGGAAGGCGGCGCAGGTGGTGATCTCGAAATAGGTGATGCTCTCGCCGCCATTGGCCTGCCAGCACTCGTCGAGCACCTGCGAGAGCTGCTCCTCGGGGATCAGCTCCCCGGCGAGGCGGATGCGCTCGTGAAAGCGCGCCAGATGCGGCGAGGTATAGGCGTGCACGCGCTTGCCCGCGCCCTCGTAGCCCGCGCGGATCATCGCCAGCGTCGAGCCCTTGCCATTGGTGCCGGCGGCATGGATCACCGGCGGCAGCTTGCGCTCGGGATGGTCGAGCGCCTCGAGCAGCCGCCAGACCCGGTCGAGGGTCAGGTCGATGATCTTGGGGTGCAGCGACATCATCCGCTGCAGGATGGCGTCGGACCCCTGCGCGGTCATTTGGGTTCGGCGGCGGGGGTGTCGGGCAGCTCGGGAGCGGGCAGGTCGCCCGCCACCGCCGGCGGCATGCCGGTGAGCATGCGCACGATGGTGGTCAGCTCCTCGCGCATCTTGCGGCGGTCGGTGACGCGGTCGAGCATGCCGTGCTCGAGCAGGTACTCGGCGCGCTGAAAGCCCTCGGGCAGCTTCTCGCGGATGGTCTGCTCGATGACGCGCGGGCCGGCGAAGCAGATCAGCGCGTTGGGCTCGGCGATCTGCACGTCGCCCAGCATTGCGTAGGAGGCGGTGACGCCGCCGGTGGTCGGGTGGGTGAGCACCACGATATAGGGCAGGCCGGCCTCGCGCAGCATCTGGATCGCCACGGTGGTGCGCGGCATCTGCATCAGCGACAGGATGCCTTCCTGCATCCGCGCGCCGCCGGCGGCGGAGAACAGGATCAGCGGGCGCTTGAGGCGCTTGGCCTCCTGCGCGGCCTTGATGATCGCGTTGCCCACATACATGCCCATGGAGCCACCCATGAACGAGAAATCCTGCGCGGCGCAGACCACCGGGGTGCGGCCGATCTCGCCGGTGGCGACGAGCATCGCCTCCTTCTCGCCGGTCGAGCGCTGGGCGGCGCGCATGCGGTCGGGGTATTTCTTCTGGTCGCGGAAATGCAGCGGATCCTGCGTCGGTTCGGGGACGTCGATCTCCGAGAAGATGCCGCCGTCGAACAGCGCGGTGAAGCGCGCGCGCGGCGTGATGTTCATATGGTGGTTGCAGTTGGTGCAGACGCCGAGATTGTCCGTCACCTCGCGGTGGAACAACATGGTTCCGCAGCTGTCACATTTCGTCCAGAGGTTCTCGGGCATCTCGCGGCGCGAGAAGATCGAGTTGATCCGGGGACGAACGTAATTGGTGATCCAGTTCATGGCTGCGCCCTTCGCGACTTCCTGTCGCGGCTCACTTATGCCCGCTTGGACGGAATTGCAATCGCGGCTCAGGCCCGCAGGGCAATCCGTGCCGCCAGCCAGCTCAGCCCGATGGAGGCGAGGTCGAGCGGCAGCAGCGCGCGGATCGCCGCTTCGTCGCCGGCACCGAAGGGCAGGTGATAGAGCGCCAGCCCCGACATCGTGCCCTGCGGCGAGATCAGCGCGATGGCCACGAGGTTGTTGAGCATGTGCAGCGCGATCGCCGG